>JAYRNS010000617.1:0-2738 GCA_041912075.1 Anaerolineae bacterium | reverse complement strand
CATGCGGCCGGCCGGCAAAACAAACCTTCATCCACAGCTGGTCGGGCAAATCGATGTCACCCGGAAACTGTGCGGCACCGGTGACCTTGGACCAGGCGTCGCCGCGTGGCCGGCTGCTTCCAACGGCTCGCATGGTTACCTCCCGCTCGCCGCGGGTGACTCACTGCCAGCCCGCATGACGGCGTCGACAATGCGCGCATAGCCCGTGCAGCGGCACAGGTTACCGGCCAGTGCGGCCTCAACCGCTGCCCGGTCGGGGTGCGGGCGCTCGGCCAACAGGCGCGCACTTGACATCAGCAGACCGGGTGTGCAGTAACCGCACTGTACGGCCCCGGCTTCGACAAAGGCCCGCTGCACAACGTGCAGGGCCGGCGCATGATTGCTCTGCGCCAGACCTTCCACCGTGAGCACTTCACAACCGGCAACGGCTGCCGCCGGCACCAGGCAGCCCATCACGGCCGCACCGTTGAGCAGCACCGTGCACGCCCCGCATTCGCCCTCCGCACAACCTTCTTTGGTGCCGGTCATGCCAGCACCGCCGTCAGCCACCGGCCGGCGCAGCACGTCGAGCAGTGACTGACCGGCCACGTGGTATGTGGTAACTGACTGGCCGTTAAGGGTGAACGTCAGCGCGCTGGTCACGTCGTACACGGTAGGTGCGGGTGGTGCGCCGGTGCTGTCAGGTGCTGGCCAGGCGCATGGTCCCAGGGTGATCTGCTGGTCCAACGAGTCATCGGGCCGCGGCTGGTCACGCAGCTGCTGCAAAGCCCGGCGCACGAGCACCGCCACCAGCGAGCGGCGGTAGGCCGCGCTGGCGCGTACGTCGTCGATGGGTGTGGTGGCTTGTGAAGCCAGGCGGGCGGCGTCGTCCAGGGTGGCGTCGTCCAGGTGCGATCCCTCGAGGCGTTGTTCGGCCGCAGTCGCGCGTACGATCGTGGGTCCAACGGCACCAAGCGCCAGACGCACCGACCGCGCACGCGTCCCGTCCCAGCCAAACACCACGGCCAGATTGACCAACGAGATGGCCTGGGCGCGCCGTAGGCCAAACTTGACGAACGTGCCGCGTGCGTCCGCCGCCAGCGCGGGAAAACTAATTGCCAGCAGCAGCTCGTCGGCGGCCAGGGCCGTGCGGCGCACACCCAGCATGAATTCTGCCAGAGGTAACGTACGCCGGCCGCGACGACTGGCCAGGGTCACTGCGGCACCCAGCGCAACTAACGGTGTGATCGTATCGTTGGCTGGCGAGGCCGTGACGAGGTTGCCGGCAATCGTGGCGCGGTTGCGAATTTGCGGTGCGCCCACTTCCCGGCAGGCGCAAGCCAATGGCCAGGCGTAGGCGCGCAGCAGCGGTGACGCCACGACCTGGTTGTGCGTGACGAGCGGGCCCATGTGAATCGTACTGTCGTCGTCGAGCGTGACCCGGTCCAGGCCGGGCACGCGCGTGAGGTCGATCAGTGTGCGTTGTGGGCGGACGCCGCGCTGCAGCTCGAGCAGTAGATCGGTGCCGCCGGCGATGATGCGGGCCTGATCGCCGTGTTCGGCCAGCAGGTCGAGGGCCTGGTCCAGGCTGTGGGGTATCAGGTAGGTCGTCCAGGGTGAGATGACGTGATCAGGCATAACCGTCGGCAAACGTGTCGATCATCAGCTTGACATCACCCAGCGGGTAGAGGATCGGGCAGGTGCAGCCGTGGGCAACGTACTCGCGCACCTTAGCACGCACTTCGTCGGGTGTGCCGCTGGCGGTGATGCGCATGACCAGGTCATCGGGCACGTAACGCATGGCGGCGCGGACCTGTTCGTGGGTGGCTGGCCAACCCAGGGTGTTCTGGATTTGGGCGACGACGTCTTGGGTGACGCCGCTGGCTTTGGCGATGTGCGGCTGTTGGGCCAGGTACTGCGTCAGCAGCTCGCGCGCACCGTCCAGTGCCACGTCGTGATCTTCGTGCACCGAGCAGACGACGAGCTGGGGTCGATCCAGATCGTCGAGTGTCCGCCCCACACGGGCGGCACCTTCGGCCAGGGCCACCAGGGCCCCATCGTTGTAGTCAGGTGGCACGCAGTAGTTCAGCACGACACCATCGGCAATCTCGCCGGTGAGGCGCATCATATCGAGTCCGGTGGCACCAATGAAAATTGGCACGTTGCGCGGCTCACGCCGGCCATGGACGACGTCGAGTTCAATCCCCGTGACGTTGTGAAACTCGCCGTGGAAGGTGACGTTCTGCATCGCCAGCAGCCGCTGCATCAGATCAACCGTTTCGCGCATGGCCACCAGGGGTTTGCGCCGTTCGATGCCAACGTTGCGGGCCAGTGGATCCCACCAGGCACCAATGCCACAGATGATGCGGTTGGGTGCCAGGTCGTCGAGGGTCAAAAACGTAGCCGCAAGCAGACCGATGTTGCGCGTCCAGTTGTTGATGACACCGGAGCCGATTTTGATGCGTTTGGTGACGGCGGCGAAAGCGGCCATCGGCACGATGGCATCGCGCACCAGGCGCGACTCCGCCTGCCACACGGCCTCAAACCCGCGGTCCTCGGCGTATTGGGCATACGCCATGCCTTCGCGGATATCATGTTTGTCTTGCAGGTAAAGGGCCACGCGGTTGGGCATGGGAGAGACCTCCTTGTCGCTCGTGGGGGACGGTTGGTTGGCTGGTGTGGGGGTGGCCTGGAGATGGTATGCCACACACGCTGGGCTCCATTCTACCAGCAGTGGGCGTGGGCGTCAATTGGGGGTT
>JAYRNS010000616.1:0-2914 GCA_041912075.1 Anaerolineae bacterium | reverse complement strand
TACGATCAATTGCTGGCGCGCCTGAAATGAATGGGACGGCGAAGCGCCAGAAGTCATACAGCTGATCCATGCCATACCGATGCCCACAGTGCGGCGCATTCTTTGTAGACGGCGAGACGTGCCAGGACTACTTCGATACCTGCCAGCTCAAGGAAATCGAGCAGCCAGCCTACTATGCCGTTCACCACCTTAGCGTTCCCTGTTACATGCTCCAGCACAACGCCTACGCACGCGAGGGCTGGCTCGAAGTGCGCAAGCTGTTGGGGAAGTTCGTCTATGACGGTTGGACGCGGGCCATGGCCAGACGGCATTACCGCGTCGCAGCGGACAGCGGTCACCGTACCTGGAGCTTTACCAGGGGAGCCAGGCTGCAGGGCGGGGAAGCGATTGTCTGGCGTTTCACCGTTGCGGATGTCAAGCTGGTCACGGCTGAACTCTACTGTACGGACGTCAGGCATTGGGCGGAGAGCATTCTGGCTGACACGGAAGCGCTGGTCCGCTCTGTTGATCCCGCGGCTTTGCGTTGAGAAGCTGTCAGACTGAGATTGTACTTCCCTGACTTGATACTTTGAACAAAGGCGGTATAATCAATCCTGGTGAACCCACTGCTGCTTGATCTACCAACCGAATTCTCCTCCGACCGGCTGCTGCTGCGCTGCTACCGTCCGGGTGATGGCGCGATGTACTGTGAGATGCTGCGTGCCAATTGGGATCACCTGTACGAGTTCTTGCCGGCCTCGCTGATGGCCATCCACAGCGCGGAAGATGCCGAGGTCGTGTTCCGCCGGCTGATGGCCGACTGGACACTGCGCAACCTGTTCATCTTTGGCCTGTGGGAGAAGGCCACCGGCACTTACGTCGGCGAGAGCTACCTGGCCAATGCCGATTGGGACGTACCGCGGGTCGAAGTCGGCTACTTCATCGTGCAAGCCAGCACGCACCAGGGTTATGCCACCGAAGCCGCCCGTGTGACGATCCGCTATGCCTTCGAGCACCTGCACGTTTTGCGCGTCGATCTGCGCTGTGCGGCCGACAACGCGGCCAGCCGGCGTGTGGCCGAACGCTGCGGGTTTGTTTACGAAGGACGCTTCCGCCAGCACCACCGTAAGAAGGATGGGACGCTGGTCGACATGCTCTGGTACGGCATGCTAAGGTCGGAATGGCCGGATGCACCCGGCGCTTCGGCCATGGGTTCTACGATCGGCGAGTGATTCCAGCCGGCGGCGCAATGAAGATTATCATCGAAGCATACCAGGCGAACTGGGTGAACGATTTTCTCGCCGAAAAAGATATCATCGAGGCTGCACTGCGCGACGTCGATTCCACCCTCGAGCACATTGGCAGTACCGCCGTTGCCGGGCTGTGTGCAAAACCGACCATCGATATCCTGGTCGGCCTGCGCGATGAAAGCACACTGGACAAGACGATCTCGCCGATGACCGGTGCCGGCTATACCTATTTCAGAAAATACGAGCCGGCCATGCCTTACCGGCGGCTGTTTGCACGTCTGAGACCAGTGACCGGCCAGATTCCGCCGCACATCATCGATGTGCACGATGAATTCGTACGTGGACAGGCATTCGTATCCGTGGCCAATATCCACGTCATGGTCAAAGACACGCCCCACTGGGGGCGCCACCTGGCCTTCCGCGACTATCTGCGGACACACGCAGACGCCAGGGATGACTATGGACGTCTGAAACAAGACCTGGCGAGGCGCGAGTTCAAGGACACCCACGAGTACAATGCGGCCAAAGATGATTTCATCAGAAAAACCCAGGCGCAGGCGTTAGCCTGGTACAGCAATCAACCCCCAGTTGATCAAATAGGGGGATGGCAGTCATGAACACCACGGTCTATTTGCAGAAACAGTTTGCCAACCTGAACGGGGTTTTCCACGGCATCGTGGAGGACTTGACCGACGCCGAGTGGGTCACGCGCCCCGCACCTGGGAGCAATCTGATCGGGTACACGGTGTGGCACCTGCCGCGGACCCAGGACACGTTCGTGCAAACCTGGATTCGCGGCGTGACGGAGGTGGCGCACCACGACCGCTGGTCGATCTGGGAACCCCTGAAACGATTCGGGACGGGCATTGGCGTCTCGCTGGCTGACGCTGACCACATCGCACACACAGTCAAAAAGGCCGACGTCCTGGCCTACGCCGACGATGTCCAGCAAACCATCCAGGGCTGGCTGCAAGCGAGCCACGACAGCGACCTGGACCAGATCTTCGAGACGCGCCAGCGCCTGGCTGCCTATCCAGCGTATCACACGCCCGGCTTCGCCGATGACGTCGCCAGTCTCTACGACCAGCCCGTGTGGGCGTTGTTGATCAGACCCTGCATGGGGCACATCCACCGCCATCTGGGTGAGCTGGAGCTGGCGAAGCGTCTCCTGCGTGCCGGCGTGACCGCTTGAGACGGCCGGACAGGCAAGTTTCGCCATGACAGACGGCATCGACATCGACGCATACTGGGAATACAGTAATCCTGCGCTGAGTGAGGCGCGCTTTCGGGTTGCCCTGGAACCTGCGCAGACCGACGTCCGCCTGGAGCTGCTCACCCAGATTGCGCGTACGTTCTCGCTGCGGCGGCGCTTCGACGAGGCGCACGCGATGTTAGGCGAGGTGGAAACGCAGCTCCCCGGCGCCGGACCCCGTCCGCGGGTGCGCTACCTGCTCGAACGCGGCCGCACGTTCAATTCGAGCGGAGAACCAGAGCAGGCACGGGCGCTGTTTGTCGAAGCGTGGACGCCGGCCCAGGCGGCCGGCCTGGAGGGTCTGGCGGTCGATGCCGCGCACATGGTGGCGATCACGTACGCCGGCACGCCGGAGGCCGTGGCCTGGAATGCGCGCGGGCTGGCCATCGCGCGGGTGTCGCAGGATCCCAAGGCACGCGCCTTGATCCCGGCC
>JAYRNS010000615.1:0-4777 GCA_041912075.1 Anaerolineae bacterium | reverse complement strand
GTGTGGGTCTGAGGGCCAGGCAGAGCTCACCCTCGCGCAGGAAAAACGGCTGGCGTCCCGCCGTCATCAGGCACCACATGCTCAGAAACTCAGCCGCTGCTCCGGTGAGGCGCGCCACAAAGCCGCGACCGTGGAGTGATGCGTCTGGATGGGCGCTGCTGACGATGAACGAAGAGTTTTCCAACGGGCTGCGGCCGTAGATTTGCGGATCCAGGAACGGCACCAGGCCATGGCGCAGGTCGATGAAAAACTCGTCGTGCAACCCGGCACGCAGGACTTCCAGCAGGTATTTGTAGGCCATGTGCAGAAAGATCGACTCGTTCTCCAACCAGCCCGGTGTGAAGGCACGCAGCCGCCCGATCTCGTGCGAGCAGCTGTCCAGGGGGGCGTTGGTTTTGTACATGCCCAGCTTGCGGTCGAACAGGGTGCTGGCGTGCACCTGCTGGTAGATCGCGCGCGCACGATCCACGTCCGCACAGGTTCTCAGGGCATGCATCGGGCCTTCCAGGAAAGGTGGAAGAACGTGTTGGGCAAAACGTAACACGCGCACATAGGGCCGGCCGCGGGCATCGCACCGCGGCCGGCCATCGGGACCGCTGAGCGTTTCGTACGCCTGGGCTTCGTAGGTGAAGTAGGTGGGTGGGATGCCGCCAGTGAGCTGTTCAGCCTGGGTAATGCCCGCCGACACCTTGGCCCGGAACGCACGCAGCACCGGCGCCAACGTGGCGAACGTGAGCGTCTCGACGCGTCCAGCGAAGGCCAGGCGGGTGGCGGCCCGATAGGCTTCGCGTGCACGGGCAACGTCGTCCCAGTAACGGAACGCGCGTGCGTCATCCGCGGCAGACTGGTAGACGGCAAGGTGGTCGGCCACCTGCCGCAGCAGATCGGCCAGCTCCACAGGCAGTGCCACCGCCCCATCCTCTTTTTCGGCCATCGCTGCCAGCAGGAAGTCGAGCAGCCGCCCCAGCTGGTACGTCTCGGCCAGGGAGGAGCCGAAGAGACCGGGCAGCCCGTTGAGCGCATCGCACCAGCCCGGTTTGCCGGCCTCCATCTCGATGCCCATGCCAAATGGGTCGAGGGTGGCGAACTTCAGCAGGGCCAGCCCCACGAGTTTGCCGAAAACGGTCGTGCGGAACACATCACCCTGCGCCGTCCGCAGCAGGTTGGGGGCGGTCGTGCGCGAGGCAATCAGCGCCATCACTTCTTCATCCTCGACGACCGCACCGTACTGGCGCACTTTTCCATCTTCCACGAGCACCGACTTACGATCACGTGGCTGGACGAAGGCCGGTCCCTGGTAGTAGGGTACGGTCTGCCCATAAAGCAGCCTGTCCTTGTGATCGGGAAAAACCGCCAGATAGGCGTCCAACAAATCGAGATTGTAGAACCAGTGATCGATCCAGAAGCCCTCGCCGAAGGTTGCCTCGAAGACCGGCTCGGCCTGGCTGATGGCGGTTTCGACAAAGGCCTCACGTGTCACTGCCAGAGTGAGGCCGCTGTCGCCGACTTTTTTCAGCAGCTGGCCGGGTGAAAAAGGTCGAGCCAGCAGCGGGCGCAGCTCCTCCGGCCGGTCGACCAGGTCCAACACGACCGCCTGGCGGTCGGCGGGAACGACGAAGCGGGTACCGTAGACCGTCAGCGGGTTGTAGCCATCGACCTGGATCAGACCGAGGAAAGCCAGCACCTCCGAGTCGCCGACCGCTGGATTGAGCAGCACGTCGCTGCGCCGGTTCTGGTTGACGTCGCGGTAGCTGGCGTTACCCTGGGCGTAGAACTCCGCTGGCAGGTAGAAGGCGTTGTAGTCACGTTCCAGATCGCCGTGGCGGCGGCCGTAGAGGTGATACACCTGGCCGTTCAGCTGCACCGGCCAGCCGCCGCGCAGGATATTGTCGAGCAGGGTCTGGCGGCAGTAGGTGTCGAAGCCTGGATCGCTGGTGCGGGTCGCCACCGGATCGGTCAGGTGTGCGGCCAGGGCCTGCGCCTCGGCGCGCCGGGCGGTGATGTAGGCGGGGCTGGCCAGGCGGGTCCGTGCCTGGGCGACGACGGCATCGTCACCAACGTGGCCAATCACGGCGTACAGGTGCACCGCCTCACCCGCGGCCAGGGTGCCTGACCACCCAGCAAACCCGCAGGGTGTCCGGCACACGGTGACCTGCGGCAGCGCGCACAGCTCGGCCAGCGAGTGGGAGAGGAAACGATCCGGGAAACTGAGGGCCGTGTTGCTGCCAAACACCAGCGCCTGGTCGACGATCATGGCCAGCTCGGCGCATCGTGGAGGGTCCGCGGCGGGCGCAGACGAGTCCGTGAACGCCAGGTAGAAATGCCCTCCCTCGACACCGGCCACTTCGGCCTCGTCACCCACGCTGGCCTGCACACGGTAGATGGGGACGCCCGTATCGGCGTTGAACACCGCCATCCAGGCCTCGGCTGTGCGGCCGATCTTTTTGAGCATGGTATCGTTGAGACCATAGGGGATCACGACGGGCAAACCATCGAGGAGCTCGAGGGCGATGGGGTGGGTGGCGATGTTCTTCACGGTGACCTGGCGTACCAGGCCGGCGAAAGGCTCGCCCGGCAGGGTGAAGTAGAGCACGTTGACCTGCAAACCATGGGTCGTGCTGGTTTCCTGGAGCTCGAGCTCGTTGGGGCTGATCAGCAGCCGGCGCGGCGGGGCCGGCCGGTTGGAGGCCGAAAACGGCTCGTAGAAACTGGCCGCTGTCCGGCCCACCTTGATGAAGGTGCGAAAACCGATGTACGGCACCGTCTGGTAGGCCTTGTTCGCCGGCTGGAACTCCATGATCGGCGTGTCTTTGCTCTCGACGCCGAAGCTGGCCATGGCCTGACCGCGATTGACGTAGAATGCCCACAGAGGAATCCCCAGCGGCCCGGCGATACCGGGCAGAAAGCTGGCGAAGGGCGGGAACGAATCGAAATCCTCGATCACGAAGCGATTGTCTTTGTCAAAGTAACACGCACTCATGGATAGGACATCCTTGTCAGGCCAGGTCAGCCACCAGCGTGACGATGGAATGGGCCAGGCTCTCGACGGCGGCCGGCTGGTCGTCGATCTTCAGGGCAAGCCGCCAATTTTCGTCCGTGCGGTTGAGCAGCACGACGACGATTTGCCCGTTCGGGTTGCGGAATGCGGCCGCCTCCAGGGCGTCGTGCGACGTTGCGCAGAGAATTCGCCGCGCGCCGGGCTGGACGAAGCGCGCAAAATGGCCGATGTAATAGTATGAGCTCTGATAAAGCAGCTCGCCCGTGGGCGTATCGGCGATGATCGGTGCGCTGCAAAAGTTGCCGGCGTGGTTAGGACCGCCGGTTTCGTCCAACAGCAGGTTCCAGTCGATCCAACCGACCGTCCAGCGGTTCAGGTCATTGATCATGGCATGGGCATACCGTTCGCCCACCTGCCATTCGCCCAGGTGCGGGCCGCCTTCCTGGCAGCCCTCGGTGAAGAGCAGGTGCTTGTCCGGGAAGAGATCGTGGACCCGCTGCACATTGTCGAAGCAGTCGACCACGTACCAGTGGAAGGCTGTGCCCCACACGTATCTGGCCGCCGCGGGGTCACTCAACACGGTGTTGGCCCGCTCCACCATGACATCACGATTGTGGTCCCAGATCAGCAGGCGGACGTCGTGCAGACCGTTTTGCACCAGCGCCGGCCCCAGCTCATCGCGCACGAAGTCGCGCTCTTCCTCGGCGGTGTAGAGACAGGACTCCCAGGTCTGGACGGCTTCCGGCTCGTTCTGCACGGTCAGTCCCCAAATGGGAATGCCTTCTTGTTCGTAGGCACGGATGTAGCGGCAGTAGTACTGCGCCCACGCCGCGCGGTACCCCGGCTTCAACTTGCCACCGCCGTTCATTTGGCCGTTGGTCTTCATCCACGCCGGTGGGCTCCAGGGCGAGGCCAGCAGCTTGAGCGGCCGGCCGGCCGCCTGCTGTGCCGCCCGGATCAGCGGAATCAGCGCCTGCCGGTCGCGGTCGATGGAGAAATGGCGCAGTGCGGTATCGTCTGCGACCTCGGCATAGGCGTAGTTACCCAACGCGAAGTCGCAGCTGTTGATGTGCGTGCGGCACAGGGTGTAACCGTGGCCGGCTGCCGGGTCGAAGTAGGCGCGCAGGAACTCGGCCTGGCGTTCGGCCGGCAGCCTGGCAAACGTGAGCGCAGCCGCCTCGGTGAATGCACCGCCGAAACCTTCGATCTCCTGATAACGAACGGTGGAATTGACAAACAGCGAAGCCGGCGTCTCGCTGCGATCGTCTATCGCCCGGGATGGCCGCTCCGCCAGGCGATAGGGGGTGTCTTGGGCCGTGCAGTAGGTTCGGATTCTCACGCTTGATGCTCTTTCCTCACAACGGTTCGCCGCGGCCCGGTGGTAGCGACTTCAGTCTTCTTGTGTTACCCAGCGACCAACGTCGTTACTGCGGGTCCATCTGAAAGACCCGCACATAGTCCACCTGCAGCTGCGCGGGGAAAGCGGTATCCAGGCCGATCGGGCCGGCGAGCTGGCCGCCAATGGCCAGGTTGAGAATGATAAAAAAGGGGTGATCGAACACCCATTGGCGGTCACCCAGGTCGGCGGGCGTGAGCGTGAAGTACAGGTCGCCGTCGTAATACCAACGGATCTCGTTGGGCTGCCATTCGATGGCGTAGGTGTGGAACTCATCGGCGATGTTGTAGTCTTGCCGGTTCCACTGGCTCATCCCCAGGGCGCCCGAATAGCCGGGGCCATGCGCCGTACCCATGATCAAATCGGGCTCGCGTCCGATGTAC
>JAYRNS010000614.1:0-4380 GCA_041912075.1 Anaerolineae bacterium | reverse complement strand
GTCGTCGCGGCCGCGGCGGTCGAGTAGCAGCGCCACCGGGACATGGTGCGAGGCTCGTTGGTGCATCTGCATAATAGCGCGGTGCAGCGTGGCCAGGTTGCGCATCGCAGCCTGCGCCAGCGCCTCTTTGCGGGCGCTCAACGCCGCGCGCAGAATGTAGATCGTGCGGCCGTGGTAGACGGCCAGCCGATAGTAGGCGCTGCGCTGGTGAGCCGCTTCACCCTGCGCCAGCGCCGCGGCGAAAGCATCCTGCTCCAGCTCGACCAGCGCCTGCGCCTGCCAATAACTGCGACGCGCAGCATCGTCGTCGATCAGGTGAGCGGGTGCGGCCTGGGTTTCGCCGCCCGCCGTTTCGGCGACCTCATCTACGTCTTCTTCGACGTCGTCATCGCGCAGGAATTCGGCCGCTTCCAGTGCCTGGGCGACGGCCAGCTCCGCGGCGGCCCGCCGGTATTCACGCAGCTCCAGCGTCTCGTCGGGTTCTTGCTGTGGCAGGTCCATGTTATGCCTCGAGCAGCGGCTGTTTGCCGGCTTTCACGAGGGCAACGTTGACACGGGCGATCAGCTCGCGCGGGGCAAAAGGTTTGACGATATAGTCGTCAGCGCCGCCCAGCAAGCCGTGGATGATGTCGTCCTGCGTGCCGCGGGCGGTGAGCATCAGGACAATCGGGGCAGGATCGCATTCGACTTTGATGATCGTCGTCGCCGTGGGTCCATCCATCTTGGGCATCATCCAGTCGATGATCACAACATCGGGTTTTTCGGTTTTGCAGAGTTCCACGGCTTCTTCACCGTTGGTGGCGGTGATTACCTCGAAGCCCGCTTTTTTGAGCTTGACCTGGATGAGACGACGCACATCGTCTTCATCGTCTACGGCGAGTACTTTGATCGACATGATGTTCCTTCCTTGAATATGCGTCCTTTTTTATGAGCCCTTGTTCATCAGCCGCGGCGAGCCGTGGCTCAAGGGGCCAGGAATGCCTTGATTTCTTGGACAAGAAGACTTATGTCAAATGGTTTTGGAACCAGGTCGGCACCGCCGAACGCGAGAACGCGAGCGCGGGTGTTTGTTGTGAGATCGGGGCTGCCGGTCATGGCGATGACCGGGATTTGCGCCGTAGTTTTGTCATCGCGCAGGGCCTGGAGCACGGCAAAGCCGTCCATGCCGGGCAGCCGCATGTCCAGCAGGATAAGGCCAGGGTGGTGTGTCGCGGCTTGCGCCAGACCGCTGGCCCCGTCGGCCGCGGTCAGCACGTCGAGTCCCTGTTGGCGCAGCACCCTTTCCAACAGCACCCGCACGTCAGGGTCGTCGTCGATGACCAGCACCGGCCCGTGCTGGGTCTCGTGCAGCATTTGACCGACGGTGGCGACCAGCGCCTCCTGGTCGATCGGCTTGGGCAGGGCATAAGCGCTGAACTGCGCGTTGGCCTCGCCAGCGAAGATCGACAACACCAGGATGGGGATATCCTGCGTCAATGGGTCGTCACGCAGCCGCCGCGCCAGCTCGTCACCCTGCATACCGGGCAGCCCGATGTCCAGTGTGATCAGGTCGGGCAAACCGGTTTCCACGGCCGCCAGCGCCTCCTCGGCGGTATGGGCGACGCGCACGATGTAGCCGGCCTTCTGCAGGTGATGTGCAATCAGGCGGGCGACGTCCGCATCATCCTCGACGACCAGGATGGTGGCGGCGGCCGGCACGGGGGGAGCGACCGCAGTGGTGGTGGCGGTTTCAGGTGGGGCTATCATGACCTGGGGCGTGCTGGCCAGTGGCACCGTAAACCAGAACGTGGATCCCTGGCCCAACGCGCTTTGCACACCGACCTCCCCGCCCTGCAGCTCGATCAGCTGTTTCACAATGGACAGCCCCAGGCCGGTACCGCCCACGGCGCGCGTCATGGCATTGTCCACGCGGTAGAAACGGGTGAAGAGGCGGGCCTGGTCTTCAGGTGCAATCCCGTGCCCGTTGTCGGCGACCGCCACGCGGGCAAGCCGGTCCTGCGCAGTGACCTCGACACGGATGGCGCCGCCGTCTGGGGTATATTTGCAGGCATTGCTCACGTAGTTAGTGAAGACCTGGACCAGCTTGTCCCGATCGCCGGTGACGGTGGTCGCGGCCGGGTCGATAGTCACCGTCAGGCTTTGTTGTTTTTCCGCGATCTTCGGCTGCATGGTGGTTACCACGATCCCGACGATCTCGTTGAGATCGACCGTCTCTGACTTGAGCTGGATGCGTCCCGATTCGATGCGCGACAGATCGAGCAGGTCGTTCACCAGCGCCACCAGCCGTTCGGCGTTGCTGTAGACGATACCCAGGTATTCCGCCACCTCCTCGTTGATCTCGCCGGCATCGCCGTCCAGCACCATCTCGGTAAAACCCTTGATCGAAGTCAGGGGTGTGCGCAGCTCGTGCGAGGCCAGGGAGACGAACTCGGTTTTCATGCGGTCGACCTCGCGCTCGTGCGTGACGTCGCGCAGCACGAAGAGCCGGCCCAGGAAACCATCATCGTCGTGGATCGGCGCCGTGTACAGCTGGAGCTCGCGCGCCTGCGGCCAATTCTGCACCACCAGCCGGGTGTCGGTGGTTGTCGTGTCTGTACTGCTGGCCAGTATCAGTTGGTACAGCGTATCGGCGTCGGCAAACACCTGGTCGAACACGGTGCGCGTGTCTTCCAGGTGCTGTCCGGTCAACGGCGCCGCGGGGATGCCGAAAAACGCCTCGAAACGCTGGTTGACATCCAGGATGCGCTGTGCGGGCGAGACAAAGACCAGGGCTTCATCGACACCATCGGTGATGGCACGGATGCGCGCCTGGCTTTCCCGCTCCGCCTGCAGCGATTTCTGCAAGGCGCGTTTGCTCTTTTCAAGTTGATCGGCGATGATGGCGATGGCCACCGACACGACCAGGAACAGGCCAACGCGCAGCCAGTCCTGGGCGGTGATACCAACATGATAGGTCGGCGACACCAAAAAGAAGAGATTGGCGAGCACGCCCACCGCGGTAGTCACCAGGCCCGGCCCCAGCCCCCCGCGCCAGGCGCTGATCAGAACAGCCACGTAGAAGATATGAAAGATGCCGCGCTCGAACGCCGGAAGAAATACCAGGCTGAGCAGCAGGGCCACCAGGCTGGTTGCCACGGCCACGCTGTAGCCCTGCAGCTTATCGAACCCCTCGGTGCCGCGCCGTGCCAGCGGCGGGAAATAGGGCTGTAAGATGCGCCACAGCAGCCATGCCAGGGTGAACGAAATGAGCTTGTCGAGGGGATCGCTGACAAAGCCCTCGATCGTGGCGACCTGGAGCAGATTGGCGCCGGTGGCGGTCAGCTGGGCAGTCAAGTAATCCAAACCACTGCCGGTCAGATTGCTGAACAGATAGGCGGTGATCGGGGCTGAGATGATCGCCGCGCCAACGCCCACCAGCAATCCGGAGAGCAGCACCGTGCTCAGACGCTGGAACGCCCCGCGCACCGCGGCGAAGCCGGCCGCCCAGCCGATGAAGGCCGCGGTGATGGCGTAAGGCAGCAGATTCGAGTTACCGCCGAGGGTTCCCCAGATGAGATTGGACAGTGCACCCGTTGCGGCGCCGGCCAATGGTCCCAACAGCGCACCCACCAGGATCGTGCCAATCGAATCCAGGTAAACGGGCCAGTCCAGCACGTCGCGCACCAGGCGACCCACGGCGATGTTCAGTACGATCGCGGCCACGATCAGCACGATCGATCTCGTCACGTAATTGGGCGGCTTCATACCCTCATTTCACCTTCACGCGCACGATCGGTATGGCAGGTTTATGATCCACGCCGGAGGGTCCTCACACACCTCATATCCGCGACAACGATTGAGGCGAGTACGAGTACGAGTAGGAGTACGAGAATCGTCCTACTCCTACTCGTACTCCTACTCGTACTACCGGGTCACATCGCTTGAGCACAGCCATCGATTACGCTCGATCAATGGCCGCAGTCGTGGCAAGCGACCCAGTAGGATGGCAATCGGCTGCTCTCGGGGCCACGAATGTGCCGCGTGGCATTCGTTCATTGGTTGCCCCTATTCGTCAAAGCCCCAATTTATAATCCAAACATGAAGTTGAGGCTGTCCTTGCGGATCAGCTCGTGTTCCAGCAGATCGACGTCGATGGCAATTTCGTTAGTGTCGATGCCCGCTTCGACGGCGGATGGCCCGGCTCTCACTGTCGTTTTCGGGTATGCCGATGCGGCGCACAAAGGCCATAGGTCATCTCCTGCATGGATTTGTGATGTAGTCGCTGCATCGGTATTATACCACCGTCTGGGCCGAAAGTAATAGCGGAATACCGGCACGACGACCTGTCGTCGCTCCTGTCTCACTGCCGGTACGATGATAGCAGCCCTTCGTGAGAGATTC
>JAYRNS010000613.1:0-2391 GCA_041912075.1 Anaerolineae bacterium | reverse complement strand
TCGTGCCACAGATCGTCATCCAGCCAGCGGTCAACTGGTTTTGGCAGCTGGCACGCGGGCCGTGGGAGCAGGTGACACAGCAAACGGAGGCGCTGTTTCCCGGTATGCTGCACGGTACGGGCGGACCGTTGGCCGCCGGCAATCTGCGGCAAGGTCTCCCGCGCGTCCATCTCCTGGGCAGCGGTCCCGAGTTACGTAAAATCGAAGTCTTTCGTGTAGCCACTGACGTTGCGGGTTCAGGGTCTACCCCGCGCTGGCGCGAACTGACCTATGCAGACTATACTGGGCGCGGCTGGCAGTTGGAGGAAACGGCCGGGCTGGAGGATGTATTCGTACCCGGAGGACGGCCCTGGCGGCGCGAGTCGGACGATGAGCAGGGTGGGGGATGGCACGTCGAGCAGCGGGTCGAGCTGGCGCAGGGCAG
Organism: Anaerolineae bacterium; assembly: GCA_041912075.1. GTDB lineage: Bacteria > Chloroflexota > Anaerolineae > SSC4 > Amarolineaceae > SSC4. Next base: position 1,967 of record JAYRNS010000613.1, on the reverse strand, counting down.
CGAGCGTCTGGTGGTTGCCGCCGGCGATCCTCAAACGGTCAGTGCCGACTACCGCGCCGTGCTGCGTGCGCCTGATGATGCCGTGGCGCTCGAGCTGCGTGACCCGCAGCGCCGCTATGTTGTACAAAGCAGTGTCCCCGCTGCCTCAGAAGAAAAACTTCGCATAGTCAATAGATCTCTAAATAGCCAAGATAAATACCTGACACTAAACAACGACGTACCCCAGCGGGTCCGCCAGCTCGCGGCGGACATCGTTGGCTCAGCCACGAACCCGTACGACAAAGCCAGACTGCTCGAAACGTACCTGCGCACGCTGCCGTACGATTTGAACGTACCCCTGGTAGAAGAAGACCGTGACCTGGTCGATGCCTTTCTCTTCGACATCCGGCGTGGTTACTGCGACTACTTTGCCAGTGCATTCGTGGTGATGGCCCGCAGTGTGGGGCTGCCCGCGCGCCTGGCCACGGGTTACGCAGCGGGCACCGAGGTTGCGCCGGGACAGTGGGTCGTGACCGAGGCCGATGCGCATTCCTGGCCCGAAGTCTATTTCGAGGGTGTCGGCTGGATACCCTTCGAGCCGACACCCTCGCAGCCACCATCAAACCAACCGGTTGTGCTGCCCACCAGTGCAGTGGCACTTAGTCTGCGGCCAGAGACGGCGGTCGCGCGGCCCATCGTACAGTATGGATTACTTGTGTTGGCTATTTTGGCGGTGATCTTTGCCACCTGGCTGCTGCTGCGTACCAGGCGTGTACCCCAGAACGCCGCCGAGGCTTACGATCGTGTCACGGCGTGGGGCGCACGGCTGGGGCAAACACCAGAGCCAGGTGATACGATGCGCGGGTACACCGCGGCGCTGGTTACGCGACTGACCCGCATCGGTGGTGGTGAGCGCAGCGTTCAGCGTCTGAATCAGCTGATCCGTACGATTGTCACCTGGTGTGAGACAAGCCTGTATGCCCCACTGGCGGAAAGACCGCTCGCGGAGGAACGCCTTAGGTTGTGGCAGCAGTGGCGGCGCAGCACGGTGCTGCGGGGCCGGTTGTGGTTACGGCAGCGGCTGCGTGCGGGGTCGAAACAGTAACCGCCCTGCAAGATAGGTCAAGGCAGCACGTCGGCAAATACCCGCGCCATGTTGCGCCAGCACACCTTTTCTGCCTGGGCGGCTGTCAATCCAGCCTGACAAAGCGCCTCGGCCAGCCGCGGATAACTCTCGATGCCCGTCATGCCTTCGGGCAGGAACCAGATGCCATCCAGGTCACCGCCCAGACCCACACAGTCCTCCCCTCCGACCTGGATGGCGTGCTGGACGTGACGCACCACCCAGTCGATCCCAGGCCGCGGCAGATCGCTCAGGCGTTGAATGGCCTGGTGCCGCAGGTGCTCGCGCATCTCCAGGTCATCCTCGACGTTCATCGCTGCCCGCGTGGGATAAGCAATGGCATCCCAGGCGTCCTGGTACCCTGGCTCCAGGTAATCGGGTGCCAGGTTGATGCCCAGAACGCCGCCGCGCTCGGCAATGGCCCGCAGCATATCGTCGGCCAGGTTGCGTGGGCTGGGGCAGAGGGTGCGGCAGTTCGAATGGCTGGCAATAAACGGGCGGCGAGCCACAGCGTGCACCTGCCAGAACGCCGTGTCTGAGAGGTGCGACACGTCCACCATCACGCGCAGCGCTTCGGCCACCTCGATCAGTTTGAAACCCTCTTGCGTCAACCCGCCGTTGGCCCCAAACGGGGTACCGGCAAAGGCATTGTCATCCCACGCCGGTGTGACGCTGCGCACGCCCAGGTAATAGAAGTGGGCCAGGTTTTCGGCATCACCCCCCAGTGGATCGGCACCTTCCAACCCGAGCAGCGCATACAGTGTGTCGTCTTGACCCGCCGTCCGCATGTCGGCTGCGGACAGAGCCAGACGCATGACACCACCGGCCTGCGCCAGCCACCCCAGGATCACCGAGATGACATAAT
>JAYRNS010000612.1:0-3153 GCA_041912075.1 Anaerolineae bacterium | reverse complement strand
GGCGCTCCCCGCTGCGCGGCCGAACTGGTGTTCGGCGCTCCCGTCCGCTCAATCTGCCCCCCGAATCCGTTGACAGTAAACCGTTCCCATCACCCCCTACTCCCTACTCCGTTTGGTTGCTCCCCCCGAATATGCTACAATCCGCCCATCTTGCACACGGAGGAATCCTGGCATGGATCCGGTTGCCCTGCGGATTGGGCCGATTACGATTTACTGGTACGGTCTGCTGATCGTCATTGGTGCCATCCTGGCTGCCTTGATCGCCTGGGTCGAGGCCAAACGGCGCGGTGAGAACCCTGAACACGTGTGGAACCTGGTGGCCTGGGTGCTGCTGTTCGGCATCATCGGCGCCCGTTTGTACCACGTGGTCTCCAGCCCGGCCGGTGGTTTCCCCGGCTGGGAGTATTACCGCAGCAACCCGATCGAGATCATCGCCTTTTGGAAGAGCGGCTTCCGCGGTTTGGGTATCATTGGCGCGATTGCGGGCGGCATCCTGGCCATCTTGATCTATACACGTCTGGCGCACCTGGTCTTTCTGCGTTGGACCGATATCGTCGCACCGGGCACCCTGTTGGCGCAGGCGATGGGTCGTTGGGGCAACTACATCAACCAGGAGCTCTACGGACCACCCACGTCTCTGCCCTGGGGCATCCAGATCGATACCGCCCATCGTTTTGGACCCTACGTCGATCTGAGTCGTTTTCCACTCGACACCCGTTTTCACCCCACGTTTTTGTACGAATCGATCTGGAACCTGGCCGGTTTTGCGCTTCTCATGTGGGTGGGTCGCCGTTATGCCGACCGCCTGCGTGACGGTGACATCACCTTTTTCTACCTGATCTACTATGCAGCCGGCCGTCTCTGGCTCGAGATTCTGCGTCCCGATGCCTGGTTGATTGGCCCCTTTCCCGCCGCCCAGCTGTTTGCGCTGGCGATGATGGTCATTGGCGTGACGGGGCTCTACCTGCGTCACCGTACCTGGAAACCACCGGAAACCTGGTACCAGCACCGGCAGACCCCACAAACCCAGCTGCCCGGCGCACACGATCAGCCCGCGGCAGGTGGCGTATGACCCATCGAACGCGTCACGCCGTTCTGGCCGGGTTGTATCTGGTCCTTGTGAGCCTGACCGCAGCCGTGGCTGCACCCGGGGGCCCAACCCGTCCGCAAACGGTGATCGGCGAAAATTACTGGAAACCCAACGGCATCACCGTCAGCGACGCGGGCGGTGTTTTGTCGACCCCCGCCATCGCCAGCGACGGGGCCGGTGGGGCAATCGTGGCCTGGAGCGACTGCCGTGTTGCCGACGACTGCGACATCTACGCCCAGCGTGTGGGCGCCGCGGGCATGGTGCAGTGGGCAGCCAATGGCATTGCGCTGGCGAGTGTGCCAGGCAATCAGACCGACCCACACATTGTGGCCGATGGTGCCGGAGGCGCCATCGTGGCCTGGACCGACGAGCGCAGCAGCACGGCGACCGCAGTGTACGCGCAACACGTGGCGGCCAACGGCGGTCTGCTGTGGAGCAGCACGGGGGTGACGGTCACGGCCGGCACGGACGATCGCCTGCTCGGCGCCGTGGTGGCGGACAGCGCGGGCGGCGCCTATGTGCTGTGGGAACAGGTGGGCAGCAGCGATGCCGTGAATACCGACCTCTATGCCCAGCGCCTGGCGGCTGACGGTACGCTGCAGTGGAGCGCACCCGTGCCTGTGAGCACAGCACCCGGCGAACAGTATGGTTTGCAGGCGGCGACCGATGGCAGCGGCGGTGTCATTGCCACATGGGGAGACCTGCGCGAGCCGCTCGACCCCAACGTGTACGCCCAGCGTATCGTGGCCAGTGGTATGGTCCTGTGGACTGCCAACGGTGTGCCGGTCAGCGTCGATCCTGGCCGGCAGAGCCCGCCTGCTTTTGTGGTCGCCGACGGCACGGGGGGCGCGCTGGTGGCGTGGCAGGACTTTCGCCTCAATACACGCCGCAGTGACGTTTTTATGCAGCGTTTGTCGGCAGACGGGCAGCAGGCATGGGGTGAGGATCGGACCGTCATTGCCAGCCAGGGTCTCAGCGAAGCTGCCACCGCCCTGATCCCTGACGGTGCCGGCGGAGCAATCGTGCTGGCCAATGCCCTGCCAGAGGTTGTATCGGACACCGATGTGTTTGCCCAGCGGGTCAACCAGGCGGGGCAGCTGCTGTGGGGCACTGCACCACTCAATCTCACCCCCTGGCCCGACCGCCAGCTGGATGCGGTTGGCGTGCCTGACGGTTTTGGCGGCGCCTATGTGGCGTGGACCGATCAGAATTCAGACTTCCCCACGGTCGACGTGTGGGCGCAGCACCTGGATGCCGACGGCGCGCCGCTTTGGGCAGGGCACGGCGTGGCAGCCGTGGCGATCCCACAAGACCAGAAGAACCTGGCAGCCGTGAGCGATGGCCAGTTCGGTCTGATCGTCGCCTGGCAGGACGGTCGCGATCACCCCGACGACCCCGGCCTGTACGCCCAACGCGTCGGTGACCGTATATACGAATATCGATTGCCGTTGGTGAGGCGGTAATGGTGGAGCGTGGGATGAAAATTGCGATTGGCAGTGATGAGAAGACACACTTGACCGATTACGTCGTGGCGGAGGTGCAGCAGCGCGGTCACGAGGTGATCCTGGTTGGCCCGCTGGCCGACAGCGATCCTGACAGCGACTGGCCCGTGGTGAGCAGCCGCGTGGCCGGTATGGTCGCGCGGGGTGAGGCCGACCAGGGCATTGTGTTTTGTTGGACCGGAACCGGTGCCAGCATCGCCGCCAACAAAGTCCCCGGCATCCGCGCCGCCCTGGTGCACGACGCCGAAACGGCCCGTGGTGCCCGCATCTGGAACCACGCCAACGTCCTGGCCCTCAGCCTACGCGCTACTCCCGAAGCAGTTGCCCATGAGATCCTCGACGCCTGGTTCACCACCCCTACCGACCAAGGCGAGGCCCAGACCCCCTGGAACCTCGCCCAAATCGAACGCATCCACCAGCTCGACCAGCGCGCCGGCTCAATCTAAAATCCAAAATCCAAAATCTAAAATCACTCAAGCCTCGCCCAAATCGAACGCATCCACCAGCTCGACCAGCGCGCCGGCTCAATCTAAAATCTAAAATCCAAAATCTAAAATCACT
>JAYRNS010000611.1:0-2544 GCA_041912075.1 Anaerolineae bacterium | reverse complement strand
GGTGGAGGGTGGATGCGGTAAGTGAGCAGAGATTGAGCATCGTTTGGGCTTGAAGTAAGGGAGAACTTTGGGTACACTACATCCGTCACCAATGAGCCGTGGGCTCAGCCACCTTGCTGGAGGAGAACTGACCATGACGACTCCAAACGTCGAATTTACTGTGCGCAACTATTTCTCGCTCATCGATGCTGGCCGGCTGGGCCTGCTGGGCCACTTTGCTGCGCCTGGTTACATGATGCATTTTGCTGGTTTGTCGGAGCCGCTGAACCAGGACGGTGCAGCCGAGCTCATTGCCAGTATACAGGCCGCTTTCCCTGATCTGTGCCATACCATCGAGCGCATCGACGAGACCAACGGCTGTGCCACCGTTCAGATCATGGCGCGCGGCACGCAGCGCGGCGAGTTCCAGGGTGTCCCCGCCAGCGGGCGCGCGATCGTCCTGCCCACCACGCATACCTTTCGTTTTGCCGGCGGCCAGATCGCCGAACACTGGATCGATATCGACCTAGGTGAGGTCATGCGCCAGATTAGCCACGGGCCGGTTGCCAGCCAGCATGAGCCGGCAACCCTGGCAGCCAACAAAGCGCTCGTGCGCCGTGTATTCGACGAGGTGATCAATCTCGAAAACAAGGCCGTTATCGACGAAATCTTTGCGACCGGTGTGATCGTCCACGACGAGTTCACCGGCATCAGCGTCGGCCGCGACGCGTTCTACCAGCTGCTCGGTCTGTTCGATACCGCGTTTCCGCACCACCGCGTGGTCGTCGAATCGGTGATCGCCGAGGGTGATTACGTGTCGGTGCTGCATACGCACTATGCGACTCACACCGGCCAGTTCATGTTCCTCGGCCCCACCGGCAGTTCGGTGGTGGTCAATGGGCTCGAGCTGTTCCGGGTGGTCGATGGGCGGATCGTCGAGTTCTGGCGCAAAGACGATGACGTCAGTCTGTTGATGCAGCTGGGTGCCCTGTCGGTGCCGCAGCCGGTCTGAAACGCAAATCGTGGTCTTGACCACCTACGCAAATCTTGACGAGAAGGGATCATTCGATGTTAACGCCAACACTCTCAGCCACCAGCCTTGAATCACTCCGCACACACATGCAGGGCACCGTGCTCACCGCCAGTGACCCGGGCTACGATGCTGCGCGCGCCATCTGGAACGGCATGTTCGACCGCCGGCCGGCGCTGATCACGCGCTGTACCTCGGCCGCCGACGTGGCAGCCGCGATCGCCTTTGCGCGCGAGCACAACCTGCTCATCTCTGTCCGCGGCGGTGGTCACAGCCTGCCGGGTCACTCGGTCAATGACGGCGGGATCATGATCGATCTCTCGCCCATGAAACGCGTCGACGTCGATCCCGCACGTCGTGTGGCCCGCGCCCAACCCGGTCTGCTGTGGGGCGAGCTGGATGGGGCTACCCACGCACACGGCCTGGCCGTCACCGGCGGTCAGATTGCACACACCGGGATTGCCGGTCTGACGTTGGGCGGCGGTATTGGCTGGCTAATGCGCAAGTACGGTTTGACCTGTGACAACCTGGTCGCCGCCGAGGTCGTAACGGCGGATGGCCAGATCGTGACGGCCAGCGCCGACGACAACCCCGAACTCTTCTGGGGTCTGCGGGGCGGCGGTGGCAACTTTGGCGTGGTCAGCGAGTTCAGCTACCGGCTCAACCCCGTGTCGTTGGTGTTCGGCGGTCTGGTGGCCTTCCCGCTGCCCGCTGCCAAACCGATCCTGCAGGCGCTGCGTGACTACCTGCCGACCGTGCCCGATGAACTGACTACGACGACCTTTCTGCTGACGACACCCGAAGGCCACCAGGCCCTGGGCGTTGGTCTCTGTTACTGCGGCGATCCCAATGAAGGCGAGTCTTGGTTAGCACCCATTCGCCAGATGGGACCGGTGGTGATGGAGCAGGTGGGGGTGATGCCGTACCCTGTGGTCCAGTCGATGCTGGATCAGGTAGCCGCACCCGGCCGGCGCTACTACGTCAAGTCCAATTTTATGGATGAGCTGAAGGATGAGGCCATGGACGTGCTGATCGACGCTTACGCCCGGGTGCCATCGCCGCTCACGGCGGTACTCCTAGTGCAGATGGGCGGTGCGGTGGCGAGCGCCGATCGTACGGCGACCGCGTATTACCACCGGGACGTCGCCTTCTCGTTCAGTGCTTTTTCGTCCTGGATCGATTCAGCCGAGGACGAGGCCAACATCGGGTGGACGCGTCAGCTCTGGCAGGACCTGCGCCCGCACATGAGCGCGAGCGTCTACGTCAACGAGCTGCTGGACGAAGGCGAGGAACGCGTGCGCGAGGCCTATGGTCCAGCCTATACGCGGTTGGCCGCGTTGAAGAAGCAGTACGACCCGGACAACATCTTCCGGCTGAACCAGAACATCCGGCCGGCAGCCTGACAGGCTATGGCCACGAAGGCAACGCTTAACGTAAACGGGACGCGGCTCTACCACGAAGATGCAGGTGCCGGCCCGGCCGTCGTGCTGCTCCACGGCTTCACCCTGGACACGCGCATGTGGGACGACCAGTTC
>JAYRNS010000610.1:0-7365 GCA_041912075.1 Anaerolineae bacterium | reverse complement strand
TGAAATTTTCGGCACCCCTCTGCTTCTGTGCGTCGGGATGGGGACAATGATCGGTGGAGACGATGTCGAGCGTGCCGGCCGCCAGGGCCTGCCAGAGCTGATCCTGCTGCGCCCGCTCACGAACCGGCGGCTGGCACAGAAAGCGTAACGCTTCGGCCAGCGGTCGGGCATAACAGGTATCGTCCAATACCAGGTACTGCGGGCAGGTCTCGCCGTAGGCAGTTTGCCCCAAGACCTTGGCCCGCGCCACCTCGTCCGCTGCCTCGACACACGAGATGTGAAAGATCAGGACCCGTGCACCGCAGAGCCGGGCCATAGCCAGGACACGGTGCACCGCCTCCCCTTCCATGACCGCCGGCCGGCTGACAGGATGCCAGCGCGGCTCGACCTGTCCCAGCGCCACAAAACGCTGCGTCAAGGTCTGGATCACCGGCCAGTTTTCGGCATGCACCACTGCCAGACCATCGACCCCGGCCACCGCTTCAAGCGCCTGGAACAGGGCATCGTCTGGCAGATAATAATCGGGATAGGCGGTGTAGAGCTTGAAGCTGTAACAACCCTGGGCGCGCACCTCGGCTACTTCGGCCCGCCAGGTCGGGCGCGCCGCCAGCAGTGCACCGGTCAGGGTCATGTGGAGACCGTAATCGACCACAACCTGGCCATCGGCCTCCTCCCGCCGGCGGTCGAGCGCTTCGCCCAGGGACTGCTGCGGCTGCGGATCGACGAAATCGATAAAAGTCGTCACGCCACCAAAGGCCGCGGCCACCGACCCTTGGTAGAAACCATCGGCGGTGTGCCCGTAGCCAGTGGCCAGGTGCATGTGCACGTGACCATCCACTGCACCGGGCAGAACGTACAGACCCGCCGCATCCAGCGTCTGCCGGCCCACCAGGCCACGGCCAATCGCGGCGATCGTCTCGCCTGAGATCGCCAGATCCGCCACGAACTCGCCGCCGTCGGTGACGAGCAGGCCATTTTGGATCACCAGGTCGTACATGGAATACCTCTGGGCAACTCTAAGCCGCTGCAACGATTACGAAGACGTCGGCGAGCTCGACTCGACTGCGACTTCGGCGAGCCGTCGCCTTACGGCGACTGGCGGCTGCCAGGCTGCGTTACGACGACTCGATACGCAGGTTCTCGGTGCCGACCAGTTCGACCAGCTCACGCTGCAAGTCGGGCCCGAAGTTGGTGCCGTCGTTGGGGAATTCGAGCATCACCCGCTGGCCGCTGCGCATCACGTACAGACAGAAGGCGTCCGCTCCGCGGTGATCCTGCGCCATCAGGGCATAGATTTGGCCGAGGTGCCGGATGTCGTCCTCGGCGCTGCGGCCGGGGCGCAGAGTCACATGGACGCGGCGACGGTGGACAGGTTCAGGCGCCTGCCATTGCGCCAGAACGGCTGCGTCTGCATGATCCAGCGCCAAAGGAAGCGCCAGGCCTTCGTCATCATCCTCATCCGCTTCGAGCTGGCTGGAGAGGCCAGGCTCGTCGTCCTCATCGTCGCCCCCAAAATCGTACCAGGCGCCGGCAATGGGGCCGCGGGGGCGAGTCATGGCTGCCGCCGCAGCCACGGGTGCTGACAGGGTCGTTTCTACCGGCGCTTGCGACCGGCCGTACTGCGGGCTGTTGCCACGACCATTACCGGCACCGTTAGCCCTGATGGGTTGGCTACCCATATCGGCCGTCGCGCGGTCGACGTAATCCTGCACCGTGTCAACCAGCACGCTGACGCGGCCACCCTCACGGGCATCCACCTTCCCTCGCACCATCACGACCTTCTCGACGACCAGCCGCTCACGCACGTCAGCGTACGTGCGGGGGAAGACGGTCAGCTCGACGGCACCGCCGATATCCTCCAGGGTCGCACAGCCCATGGGGTCGCCCTTTTTGGTGATGATCTGTTTGACGTCGGACAGCATGCCGATCAGCGTCACCGGCGTGCCGGCCAGGGTGGCATCGACCGCACCACAGGTACAGGTCACCAGGTCGCCAATGTCGACCGCCACCTGGTGCAGGGGGTGCGACGAGGCGTAAACCCCCAGCAGTTCTTTTTCCCAGTTCAGCCGCTGGCGTGCTTTGGCAGGCTCCACCTTGGGCAGACGAATAGTCATGGCCGGGGCGGTCATGGCGCCGCCCCCTGAAAAGAGGTCGAAGATCGAGAGCTGGCCGACGTCGCGCGCATCGTGGGCCGCGGCACTTTCGGCGATCATCCCATCGATCGCCTCGAGCAGCTGCGCACGCTCGCCGGATTCGTCGAGTGCCCCCACCTTGATCAGACACTCCAGCGGCCGGCGTGTCACTTTGCGCAGGTCGACACGCTGGCACAGGTCCTCCAGCGACGTGAATGCTCCACCTGCCGCACGCGCGGCGATGATCGTCTCCACCGGTCCCTCGCCCACGTTCTTGATCGCGCCCAGGCCAAATCGAATCGCCGCTCCCTTAGGAATCGGAAAATGATAACCGATGTGCGGGTCCTGGCCCATGGGTGGTGGTGCGTCGGGCGCACGCATCTCGATCGTAAAGTCGAGCCCGCTGGCATTGATCGAGGGTGGCAGCACTTCGATGCCCATCCGGCGGCATTCGGTGATAAAGTTGGCCACCTTGTCACTCTTATCACGCTCGACGAGCAGCTGTGCCGCCATAAATTCCAGCGGATAGTGCGCCTTCAAATAGGCGGTCTGCACGCAGATTACCGCATAGTCGGCGGCGTGGGCACGGTTGAAGCCGTAACGGGCAAACCCCTGTAAAGCATCCCAGATCTGGTCAGCCTCTGACCGTTTTAGACCCGACGTCCGGGCCGCGCCACGCGCAAAGCTCTCACGTTCCTTCTCGATGACGTCGGCCTTCTTTTTGGAAATGGCCCGCCGCACCAGATCGGCCTCGGCCGCCGTATAACCGGCGACGCGTGTCAGCAGCTGGATGATCTGCTCCTGGTAGATGCACACACCAAACGTCTCGCTCAGAATCGGCTCGAGCGCAGGATGGACGTACGTTGGCTGTTTGGCGCCGTGCAGACAGGCAATGTATTCGGGAATGAAGTCCATCGGCCCCGGACGGTAGAGCGAGATCGTCGCCACGATATGGTTGAATTCGCGCGGCTGCATCTCCATCAGCACGCGGCGCATGCCGGCCCCTTCCACCTGGAAGACCCCGGTCACTTCACCGCTGGCCAGGAGCCGGTACGACTCCGCATCGTCGAGTGGGATGTTTTCCAGGGTGTAGTGTTTGGCGTGGCGCTCGGAAATCAGCCGCGTGGCCTCACGCATGACACTCAGGGTGGACAGCCCCAGAAAGTCGACCTTGAGCAAACCAATCGACTCCAGGATGGGGAACTCGTACTGGGTGATCGTGCGCGTGATGGCCGACTTGGGCGGGCGCATCAGGGGGGTATAGTTGATGAGGGGCTTATCGGCAACGATCACGGCGGCCGCGTGGATCGAAGCATGACGGGCGACGCCTTCGATCTCGCTGGCCGTATCCAGCAGATGTTTGATGTGTGGCGCAGCATCGTAGCGCTGCCTGAGATCAGGGATTTGCTGCAAAGCCTCGGCGATGCTGACCGGTTTGCCGGGGATGGCCGGGATCAGCTTGGCCACCTGATCGACCTCGGCCAGCGGCACGCCCATGGCGCGGCCCACGTCGCGCACGGCGGCCCGCGCCTTCATGCGGCCAAAGGTGACGATCTGGGCCACGCGGTCTTCGCCATATTTGTCGATCGTGTAGCGGATCAGTTCCTCGCGCTGGTCATCGGGAAAATCGAGGTCAAAATCGGGCATCGAGACGCGACCCGGATTCAGAAAGCGCTCGAAGATCAGGTTATTGGGCAGCGGGTCCAGGTTGGTGATGCCGGTGACGTAGGCGACAACCGAGCCGGCACCGGAGCCGCGCACGTTGTACCAGATGCCGCGCTCCCTGGCGTAACGACACAGGTCACTCACGATCAGGAAATAGACGTCGAAACCCATGTCGTGGATGACCTGCAGTTCGTACTCGACGCGCGCCCGCAGCTCGGGGTCGTCCGCCCGCGCACCGTAACGCCGCTGCACCCCCCCTTCGGTCAGCGTACGCAAATAGGACTGGTAGTCGTGGCCGGGAGGTACGTCGAACGGCGGCAGATGGTAGTCCTTGTCCTCCACGTCGACGTTGCACATCTCAGCCACGAGCAGCGTGTTCGACAGTGCACCGGGGTAGTGGCCGAAGAGCCGCTCCATCTCCTCGCCGCTGCGCACGTAGTAGCTGCCATCGCTCATACGCATGCGTTCGCGGGTATCGACCGTCGTCGTGGTTTGCACGCACAACAGCACGTCATGCGGGCTGGCGTCGCCCGGTTTGACATAGTGCACGTCGTTGGTCGCAATCAGCGGCATGTCGTATTTGCGGCTGAACTCGATCAGCTGGCGGTTGACGGCGTCGAGCTCGGGGATGCTGTGTTCCTGCAGCTCGAGGTAAAAACGCCCCGGCCCAAAAACGTCACGGTACCAGTGCACGCGCTCGATCGCCTCACGCTCACGGCCCTGGTTGAGCAGCTTGGGCACTTCGGCCGCAAGACAGCCGCTGGTGCAGATCAGACCCTCGGCATGTTTCTCCAGGAATGCTTTGTCGATGCGCGGGCGGTAGTAGTACCCCTCGAGCTGGGCGTGGGTGCAGATGCGCAGCAGGTTGTGGTAACCGACCTGGTTTTCGGCCAGGAGCAGGAGGTGGTGGCGGTCTTTGTCGAGCGCTGGGTCACGTCCGCCCATGGGCCGGTCGTAGCGAGTCAGGTAAGCCTCGACGCCGACGATCGGCTTGATGCCAACCTTCTGGCAGGCGCGGGCAAACTCGATGATGCCGTGCATCGTGCCGTGATCGGTCAGTGCCATGGCGCGCTGGCCCAAACTGGAAGCCTGTTTGACGAGCTGGTTGACGCGACCCAGACCATCGAGGAGCGAGTATTCGGAATGCACGTGCAGATGGACGAATTCAGCCGTCATCGTAACCACTTCCCATTGTGCAAAGTGGGCGGATTCCGCGTGCCGTGCGCACGTCAGCCAGTGATGCACGGTGCTGGCAGTTCAGAACAGGTGATCGTATTTTGCCCTCGAACAAAAAACCCATACGACAACCTGGTTCCTACCGGACCCATCGTTGTTGACCACCGTCGTCACGTCAAGAGGAACCACCCGTTGGAGCAAGGTCATTGTACCACAGCCCGCGGTGAATGCCGAAAAACCGGGCCAGGCCGTTTGGGATTTTGGATTTGCGATTTTGGATTTTGGATTGATGTAACCCCGGGCCGCCATTGTGCGTCCAAGAAATTTGAGATCAATGAAAGGAACTCTTTTCATGCCAAAACAACGTTCGCTACAACTGCTCGCTGGGTTGTTACTCGTGGTTGCGTTTGCCGTCGCCGGCTGTGGTGCGCCGGCTGCGGCACCGACAGCACCGGCGACAGCCGCCGACAGCACGTCCGCGGCTGAGCTGCCCGTCACAATCGATGTCACCACGGCCAACGATCTGCGCGGCCGCGACGACGTCATTCTGCTGGACGTGCGCGAAGATTACGAGTTCAATGCGGGTCACGTGCCGGGTGCTGCCTGGATTCCGTTGGGTGAGCTTCCCAACCGGTTGAACGAGCTGCCAAAGGACAAGACGATCGTCGCGGTGTGCCGCAGCGGTAACCGCAGCGGGCAGGCCACCGAACTGCTGCGCCAGCAGGGTTTTGATGCGCACAACATGCAAGGCGGCATGCTGGCCTGGCAGGCAGCGGGGCTGGCAGTGGATAAGTGAGATTTTAGATTTTGGATTGCAGAGGCTGGGGGGAGATCAGGTGAGCTCTGGCTGGCGTTCGATGTAGGCAAGGGACTGGTGGCGGAAATAGGTGTTGTATAGTTCGGCATAGTGGCCGCCGCGGGCGATGAGATCGCTGTGGCGGCCTTCTTCGATGATGCGCCCGTTGGCCATCACGATGATGCGGTCGGCGTGGCGCACCGTCGAAAGGCGGTGCGCAATGACGATCGCCGTGCGGTCTTGCATGATGGTGTCCAGCCCTTCCTGGATCTGCGTCTCGGTAAAGGGATCGACACTGGCGGTCGCTTCGTCGAGAATGAAGATGGCCGGGTTTTTGAGCAGCACACGTGCCAGGGCCACCAGCTGGCGCTGGCCCATCGACAGATTGGCGCCGCGCTCACCGACATCGGTGTCGAGACCGTTGGGCAGGTCCTGCAGCCAATCACCCTGGCTGATGCCCATCGCGGCCAGGCGCACCTGCTCGTCGGAGGCGCCCGGCTGGCCATACCGAATGTTCTCAGACACCGTGCCTGAAAAAAGGAACGGATCCTGCGGCACGATCCCCAAATGCCGGCGGTATTGACCCAAGTCCAGCCGGCGCAGGTCGCGACCATCGACCAACAGCTCGCCCCCCTGGAATTCGTAAAAACGTGATACCAGCTTGGCCACGCTGCTCTTGCCGGCCCCCGTATGCCCCACGACAGCGATGGTTTCGCGCGGCCGGATACGCAGCGAGTAGTCTGGCAGTACGACCTCGTTGGCGTTATAACTAAACAGCAGGTGGCGAAACTCGATCTCCCCGGACAGCTGTGGCACCGGCTCGCTCGCCGTCTGCACAACCTTCGGCTCGGCATCGATCAGGGCAAAGACCCGTTCGGCCGCCGACATGCCATCCTGGAACTGGCTCCAGAACGAGGCGATGTTGATCATCGGCCACCAGAAAAAGCCTACCGCCTGCATAAACAAGTACCAATCCCCCGGTGTGACCGTGCCATCGCGCGTCGCCAGACCGCCAGCAAAGAACAATACTGCCACCCCAATCCCCGACGAGATACCCATGATCGGGAAGATCGTGTTGAGCGTCAGTCCGCGGCGCACACCCACCTGATAGGCCTGCTGATTATTGGTGGTGAAGTTGCCGTAAATGGCCGCCTCCTGGCGGAAGCTTTTGGCCACCATGATACCACTCACCGATTCCTGGATCTGCGCGTTGATCTTGGCGGTCACCCGGCGTGCGTGCTGCGTCACCCGGCGTGCCACGCGCCGGAAACTGAGTGCGATGATCACTGCAATCGGCGCCATGGCCAACAGCAGCAGAAACAAGATCGGATCGATACGCAGCAGCCAGAACGACAGAAAGACGACCAGCATGATCTGGCTGACCAGGTTGGTCGTCAGGGTCACGACCTCGGAAAAATCCTGCGTATCCGACGTTACCCGGCTGACGATCTTGCCTGAGGGGTGCTCGTCGTAGAATGACATATCGTGCGCAATCGTCGCCTCGAAGACATCGCTGCGCAGCTGCAGCACCACGTTGCCCACTACACGCGCCGAAAAGAGCTGCTGAATGTAGTTGAACACCCACGCGCTGATACC
>JAYRNS010000609.1:0-3294 GCA_041912075.1 Anaerolineae bacterium | reverse complement strand
GATTTCACCACGCCGGTCGAAGAGGTGCTGCGTGGGCTGGATGACCTGGTGCGGCAGGGCACTGTGCATTATGTGGGGATCAGCGACACGCCGGCCTGGGTCGTAGCGCAGGCCAATACCATGGCCGATCTGCGCGGCTGGTCGCGCTTCGTCGGTTTGCAGATCCGTTACAGCCTGGCCGACCGCTCGGCCGAGCGCGAGCTGCTGCCGATGGCACGCGCCTTCGACATTGCGGTGACGCCATGGAGTGTGCTGGGTGCGGGGGTGTTGACCGGCAAGTACAATGCGGACCCCCAGGCCAAGGGCCGTGTCGCGCGCTGGGGGCCGGCGGCGCGCGACCTGGCGCTGGCCGACACCGTGCGCACCCTGGCCGGCGAGGTCGGCTGCACCCCTTCACAGCTGGCCATTGCCTGGGTGCTGGCCCAGCAGCGCCCACACGCCGCGCCGATCATCCCGATCCTCGGCGCGACCAGTGTGACACAGCTGACCGACAACCTCGGTGCACTGGACGTGAGCCTCAGTGCCGACCACCTGGCCCGGCTCGATGAGGCCAGCCGCATCGAGCTCGGTTTCCCGCACGAGTTCCTGACCAGCAGCAACATCCTGGACCTCGTGTTCGGCGGTACCTACAGCCAGATCGACAACCACCGGCGTATTTAGTGCTGGAACGCCAGGAATTACCAATCCAAATGGATTTGACACGCCTGCGGCATTATGATATAGTGCGCCGTCGGAGTCAAGACAAGAAACAGACGATTTGTATACCTTGTTCGGGAGGCCGCAATCAGCACCAAAACAAGCCAGCGTGTCAATGAGATGATCCGTGCGCGCGAAGTGCGCGTGATCGATGATGAGGGCAAACAACTCGGTATCCTGCAGATCCGCGAGGCGCTCGAAATGGCCAGCCAGCGCGGTCTCGATTTGGTAGAGGTCGCACCCAACGCGGTGCCACCCGTCTGCCGGTTGATGGATTTTGGCAAGTTCCAGTACGAACGAGCCAAACGCGATCGGGATGCCCGTAAGGCCCAAAAAACGATCGACGTCAAGGAAGTGCGCATGCGCCCCAAGACAGGTGAGCACGATATTGCGTTCAAGACGCGTGATGCCCGCCGATTTCTGGGTCAAGGTGCCAAAGTAAAAGTGCGCATCCGCTTCCGCGGTCGTGAGATCACCCACCCCGAAGTGGCACGTGATTTGCTTGATCGAGTCGCTGAAGAGTTGAGCGATGTGGCGATGATAGAACAGACGCCCGCGATGGAAGGTAACAGCATGCTGCTGGTGCTGGCGCCGCGAACGAGTTGAACTGGGAGATTCCATGCCGAAGATAAAGACACACAAGTCCACCGCCAAACGGTTTCGCGTGTCCGGGGGCGGTAAGCTTCTGCGCATGAAACAGGGGCGTGGACACCTGAAGCGCAAGAAGGCGCCAAAAATCAAGGCGGACTATCGCGACACCCTCGTGGTGGAATCGCCCGCCTTCGTGAACCGGGTCAAACGACTGGCCCCCTATCTGGACAAGTAGAGATGAGCGGATGGCCAGCACGAAGTGTTACCTGCACGGTATGGTAACCGCCATCGAGAGCCTATCTGAATAACCCCGTATGAGCCTAGAAAAGCCAATTGGTCGTAGTTATTCGGATAGGCTCCAAGGAGAAAAAGATGACGCGAGTAAAGCGGGGCGTTCCGGCGCACCGACGGCATAACAAAGTTCTGAAAATCACGAAGGGCCAGTTTGGCACACGGCATCGCCTGTACCGCCGGGCCAACGAAGCGATGCTGAAATCGCTGTTTTACGCCACACGTGACCGGCGTAACCGCAAGCGCCAGTTCCGCCGCCTGTGGATCACACGTATCAACGCTGCGGCGCGCCTCAATGGGATGTCGTACAGCCGCTTCATGTACGGGCTCAATCAGGCCGGGGTGGCCATCGATCGTAAGATGCTGGCCGAGCTGGCCGTGCATAACCCCAACACGTTTACCCGGCTGGTCGAGGTTGCCAAAGAGTCCCAGTAGATGGGTGCAGCCTGCCCGAGCAGTCTGCTATTGCCGCAGCGATTGTCTACCGCTGCGGCAATTTTGTGTTTGAGAAGGCCGTCGGCCTTTGCCGGCTGCCATGAGGTCTTTGCATGATCACCAGCACAGCCAATGCCCGCGTCAAGCTTGTACGTACCCTGCTGGACGACCGCCAGGCGCGCCAGCGTCAGCGCAAGTGGTGTTTGGAAGGGGTGCGTCTCATCGAAGAGGGGCTGGCGGCCGACCTGCCGTTCGAGTTTGTCTTTTTTGTCCCGGACGAGGCAGGGGGTGCGCGCCGCCGCTCACTGCTGCACGCGCTGCAGGCGCGCGGGGCGCCCTGCGAGCCGGTGGCGCCGCACGTGCTGCGGGCGGCCAGCGACACCATGACGCCGCAGGGAATCCTTGCGGTGGCCCCCTGGCCGGCACCCCGAACGATGGCGGTCGACGGCCTGCTCCTGATCCTGGACCGTCTGGCGGACCCGGGTAACCTGGGGACGATCCTGCGCACCGCGTTGGCTGCCGGCTGTGCGGGCGTCGTACTCACCCCGGGGTCGGTCGATCCCTACAACCCCAAAGTCGTGCGCAGCGCGATGGGGGCGCACCTGCGGCTGCCGCTGCTGGCGGCCGGTGGATGGGAGCAGATCACGGCGGTGATCGGGTCCCGCCCCCTATGGCTAGCCGATGTCCAGGGCAGCGTTACCTATGATGAAGTAGATTGGCGCGCACCCAGTGCGCTGATCATCGGCAGCGAGGCGGCGGGTGCCGGCACTGTGGCCCGCGCGGCGGCACAGGGTCGCGTGGCCATCCCCATGGCCTCCGGTGAGTCGCTTAATGCCGCGGCCGCCGCGGCGGTGTTCTGTTTCGAGGCCGCACGCCAGCTGCGGCAGCGATCCGGTTAGGCCTCGACCGAGGGCTCGGCCGGCGTCTCGTCGGGTGGCGGCTGTGGCTGTGAAGCCTGACGTGTCATGACGGTCATACGCACCACGAGCAGCCCCAGGCCGGCGATCAACACCAGCCCCAAGATACAGACCGCAGTGAGTGCACAAATCATGAGAAGTTCTGTCGTGCCGACTTGCATGGGTGAATTCTTTTCCTTTCGCGTGACCACACAGAACGCACAGTGCACATAGGATTTTTGGATTGGTCAACCTTCGTACTCCACTACGAGCGCCAGTGCAGCGACGACTGCTTGCATGTGCGCGGGCGAAACCTGGCCCAACCGGCGAACGAAACGCGACATATCGACACCCCGCACCTGCAATACGTCTACGGCTGACAGTT
>JAYRNS010000608.1:0-1760 GCA_041912075.1 Anaerolineae bacterium | reverse complement strand
GAAGTGGCCGATGCTTTGTCGATGCGGCCATCGGCATGCAGCACACCCGGCAGCGCACCCGCGCCGGCTTGCCAGCCATCGGTGTCACTGGCGGTGTCGTTCGTGTACTGGCGGCGCAAAAAGGCTTCGATACCCGGCTGCCAGTCCACCGCCGGGTAGAGCGAACGTGCTGCCGGCACGATCCAAACCATGTCACGCGCATACAGGGGCGGATAGGGTGTGCCGGGACGAAAGCCCGTAATGGGGTGCCCCGCCGCGTCGACCCAACTCACGTGGGTTTGCGACAGCACTGCCTGCGCGGTCGGCAGTATCTGCTCGACGGCGTGGTCGGCTGGAAACGACCAGCCCGTCCCACCGGCCAGCCACACGATCAGACCCAACATCCAGGCCAATGCCACCGGTGGTTACGGTCCTCCCACGACCGGGAGCGGTTCGTCATACGTGCGGCGACCGACGCGCAGGACGTAAAAGAAAAGGGCACCGACGAGCGACAACGTGCCCGATAACACCAACCCGGCTTCGATAGTGTAGACCTGCGACAGGTACGTGCCGACGATCGGGCTGACAAAGGTGGCCACATAGGTGGTTGTCTGGTTCATACCGATATAGCGCGCCTGTTCGCCCGGCGGGCAGGTGTGCAGCAGGATGTCGAAGAAGACCAGGTTGATGCCCGCCTGGAATACGCCGTTGATCGCGGCAAAGATGGGCAGGGGCAGCGGCGAGTGGGTGAGTGCGGTGAGCAAGGGGTACAGGCTGCCTCCAAAAACGCACAGCAGCAGCACGAACCGCTCACCGCGCCGGCGGGTGATACGCGTCCAGGCGATGTACGCCACCAACAGCGCGACGGTCTGCGCGGTGTTGATGATACTGATCCAGGCATCAGAGGCGTCGGCGTTGCGCACCCAGTAGATCGGCAGCAGCGGGAGCGCCATGGCCAGGCCGGCGCGAAAAAGGAACTGGCTGAAGGTAAAGCGCACGAACTGCGGGCTGTGCCGGAGCACGGCCAGGTCACGACCCCAGGGTGACTGCCGGCGAATATCCGGTGACGTGATCGGCCGCACCTGGTCGGGCAGTGAGATGCGACTGGAAAACAAAAAGCTGATCAAACCGCCGATGGCCGACAGGATAAAGATGATCTGGTAGTTGATCGGAAAGCCAAAACGTTCCAGGACCTGCCCCGCCGCCAGGATCGCCACGGCATTGGCCAGACCCAGGATCGACCAGCGCTGGGCCATCAGCGACACGCGCCCGCGTGGTCCGGCCACCTGGCCCATCACCACGGTGAACGCCACCGCCACCACAGTCTGCGGCAGGGTCGCCACGGCCCAGATACCCACGATAACCACCGGCGCGGCACTGTCGGGAACAAAAAAAGGCACCAGTCCGGTTAGGGCGTAACACGAGAGGACCATCAAGCGCGCCAGCGAAAACCAGGGCACGATCTGCCGGCGGTGGGCGAGGAAGTTGCCCACGGGGATCGCCAGCAGCATCCCGGTCAGTGCCGGCATGGCGGTGAGCAAACCCACCATAAAGTCCGACGCACCCAGGCGCACGAGGAAGACTGACAGGAAGGAACCGATGCCGGTGGCAATACCCACGCCGATGGCATCGATCGACACGTTGCGCCGGTTGTGCGCCGCAATGTCGGGTGGATGGCGCAGCGCGGCCCACTGGCTGCTCAGTGAGGAACGGCTGGGTGGAATGGTGCCCGGTGGCGCGCCCAGGGCTTCCCAGTGACCCTGCGGCTCGTCGGACGGGTG
>JAYRNS010000607.1:0-1567 GCA_041912075.1 Anaerolineae bacterium | reverse complement strand
GTCTACGTCACCGGGGATGCTGGCACGCAGGCTGCTGGCAGCGTGGGATCGGGTGCCTGTACGCACGAGGGTAATGGCTACCACACCTATGCACCCGCGCAAGCCGAGACGAACTACGATCTGATCGCCTTCACCTTTATCGGCACTGGCGCGGTTCCGGCCACAGTGCAGGTATTCACCAGCTACCCACAAACCGGCGACAGTTACGCCCGCCTTGGCGCTCCGGCTGGTGCATCGGTTAGCGCAGACGTGGCGGCGGTAAAGGCACAAACCGCAGCGATTGAGGCTGACACGGGCACCGATGGCGTGGTGGTAGCAGCGGCCAGCAAGACCGGCTACAGCCTGACCGCGACCACGGGCCTTGGCAACCAGACGGCCAACATCACCGGCAACCTGAGCGGCTCGGTGGGCAGCGTTACGGGCGCGGTTGGTTCTGTGACTGGCGCTGTCGGCAGTGTGACTGGCGCGGTTGGCAGCGTCACCGGGGCCGTTGGGTCTGTGACCGGCAATGTCGGCGGCAATGTGGCGGGGTCAGTCGCCAGCGTGACCAACGCCGTGACGGTGGGCACCAACAACGACAAGACCGGCTACAGCCTGAGCGCTGCTGGCGTGCAGGCGATTTGGGATGCGCTGACCAGCGCGCTGACCACGGTCGGCAGCGTGGGCAAGCGCATCGCTGACAACCTGGACGGCACGATTTCGAGCAGACTGGCCGGGGCCAGCTATACGGCTCCTCCTTCGGCGGCGACAAACGCCAGCGCAGTGCGCACGGAGTTGGCGACGGAGTTGGGGCGGGTGGATGCGGCGGTGAGCAGCCGGAGCAGCCATAGTGCGGCTGACGTGTGGGCCGCAGCTACCAGGACGCTGACCAGTGCAGCAGACAGCGCAGGCGTGACGACGCTACTTTCCAGAGTTGTTGGCACGCTGGCGACTGGCACGCACAACGCGCAGTCGGGTGACGCCTATGCACGGCTGGGCGCGCCGGCCGGGGCCAGCGTGAGCGCGGACGTTGCCGCGGTCAAGGCGCAGACGGCGGCTATCGAGGCCGATACGCAGGACTTGCAGGCGCAGGTTGGCGTGGATGGGGCCGGCCTGACCGCGCTGCCGTGGAATGCGGCGTGGGATGCCGAGGTGCAAAGCGAAGCCGCTGACGCGATCACGGCGGCGGGGTTGGCCCTGCAAGCGTCGGTTGATGACCTGGAGGGGCGACTGACCGCGGCGCGGGCGGGGTATCTCGACAACCTGAGCGCGGGCGCGGTCGCTACGGCGGCGGCGCTGGCGACGGTGGCGGGATATGTAGATACCGAAGTGGCAGCGATCCTGGCCGCGGTCGATACCGAGGTGGCCGCCATCAAGGCTAAGACAGACAACCTGCCGGCGTCTCCGGCTGCTGTGGGCAGCGCCATGACGTTGACAGCAGCCTACGACGCAGCCAAGACAGCGGCAACGCAGGCGAGTGTGGACGACCTGCCGAAGAACGCGGAGTTAGCGACGGCGCTGGCCGGGGCTGACGATGCGGTGCTGGCGGCGGTTGCGGCGCTGAACAACCTGAGCAGCGCACAGGCCC
>JAYRNS010000606.1:0-5189 GCA_041912075.1 Anaerolineae bacterium | reverse complement strand
GTCCGCGAATGGCGCTCGCGAATGCGCGAATGCCGTCCGCGAATGGTGCTCGCGAATGCGCGAATGGCCGTCCGCGAATGGTGCTCGCGAATGCGCGAATGCCGTCCGCGAATGGCGCTCGCGAATGCGCGAATGCCGTCCGCGAATGGTGCTCGCGAATGCGCGAATGGCCGTCCGCGAATGGTGCAGACGCAAAGACAGGTTTCTTTACTCACGCCGCCGGCGTAGTACACCGCCGCGGGTCACGAGCCGTGCGGCATAGGGTGCCGGCGGAATGTGCGTTTCTGGCAGTAACACCCCAGGTGCATCGATTTCACCAGCCAGCACCATGGCGGCGGCAATGCCGGTGGCCCAACCGACGGCCTCGACCGTGGAGTCTGCGTGGAACAGCGTGACTTCATGGGCACCGTCGGGTGACCGCACCTCGATGCGAATCCCCAGCGCCGCACCGACGCGCTGGTCGATGCGGTGGACCTTGGGCAGCGACCATTCGGCAGCCCGGTCCAGAAACGCCCGATCGGTGCGGTAGCGTTCGGGTGACATGGCCAGCGCCATGGTTGCCCAGTTCCAAATCTCCGGTATCGAGCCGAACTTGCTCGTGCAGCGTTTGAGCTGGGGAAAGGCATGGGCCAGGCTCCACAGCTCAGGCACCTCGAAGTCATACACCGGTCGTTGGCCCAGGGGTGGGCCAAAATCGACGATCGTGCGGCCGCGGTACGAAGGGGTCTGCTGCCACAACCCGTCGACCAGCTGCTCATAGGGCTGGCTGACGGCAATAAAGGTCGTCTGCAGCACCCCAAACCCACCACCACCGGAACCGGCACATACGAAATGCAGCCGCACGTCGTCGGCCTGCGGCCGGCGCTGCAGGGCATCGGCCACCAGCACGTTGTCGATACCGGGGAAAGTGCCGGTATCGATGAGGGCGGTAACGCCAGCCGCGCGCGCCATCTCGTGCAGAGTCAGCCGCTGCTGCGTCGCGCGTTTGTCATCACACACGTCGACGTAGTTGACACCCGCCCGGATACTGGCCTCCAACAGGGTGGGTGGGCGGTCGCGGAACGGGCCAACGCACTGCATGACCAGGTCGAAGCCGGGCAGGAGGGCCTGCAAGTCTTCCACCGCGGCTGTGTCGAGATCGACGGGAACGAACTCGCCACGTGCGCCTAAACTGGCCGCAACGGCTTCACCACGTGCGCGGTTGCGACTGCCTAGCACCAGGGTGGCATCGGTGTGCGTATACAGATCGCGCACGACGGCCTGGCCAATCTGGCCGGTGCCGCCGACGATCAAGACGCGTGGTGGCATGCCGTTTTCCCGTTCGTCACATTCGACGCAGCCATATCATGGTGGAGGTCGCCGGCACCGGCGCTATGAGGCCGGTGTAATACACACATCACTGGCGCTAAACGTAGGATTGGCATACCCAAAATCGGACAGAATCTTCCATACGTCGGTCTTGGTCTGAGCGTAGGCCCGGACCGCGGCACACGCGGCTGTAGCGTCCGCGGTGGTGCCATAGGCCGACCACCACACGTTGGCCACCGGGGCGTAGAGCCCCTGCGGCATGGCCTTGGTCAGCGCCGCCACGGCCTGGCCCGCTTCGGCCCTTTGACCCGCATAAGCCAGGGCCAACGCCTGCCGGTACCAGGCAAATTCGCGCAGCTCGTTTAGCTCGTTGGGCCGGCTGCCGCAGGCTTCCAGGCTGCTGTCTTCGACGATGCTCTGATACGCGGCTGCGGCCTCTGCGTACTGACCCTTGGCCAACAGATCGTTGGCATCCAACACGTGGTGGTATATGCACGGCGAAGGATCGTACGTGCGGTCGACCAGCACGTAGGGCTGGCCGTCGAGCGATGCCCATATTTCGGTCCAGGCGCGCTGCGGGCCCGCGCCGATCGAACCAATCTCACCGCCGTGCATAATCAGCTCCTTACCGCTGCCGCTGTTGACGTCGGCAAAGCGGACCTGCGGTGTGGCCATGGTAGCATTGTTGCCGATCGCATCGACGTATTCATCTTTGGCCGCATCCCAGGAGATAATACGCACGCGTGCAAAACAGGTGTGAGCGCCGCAGGTCGTATCGGTCCACGCAATGTCGGGCTTGCGATCGGCATTTAGATCGCCCGTCTCCACCAGACTCAAAGCACCGTTGGCACCCGCCTGGTAGCGCAGGTCCCACACCTTGGGGTCGGCGGTGCCGTGGAAGATCAGCAGATCGCTCGGTGGTGTGGCGGCCGGTGACGATGCGTCGGCCACGATCGCGATAATATCGCGGTGTCCATCGCCATCGATGTCGAGTCCACGGGCACCGCTTTTGCCACCCGAACACCCCTGCAGCCAGCGCACCAGTTTGCTGGCGTCCGTGCTCAGAACCTGTTCGACAGCGGTGGTGTAACCGGCCAGATCGGACGGGCAGGCGGGCAGGCCAGCCAGCGGAACCCGCGTCGTGCGCGCCACCGCGCTCGGCGTTACCGTCGGGCTGATTTGTCGCGTGGCTGTCGGTGTGGAAGTTGCCTGGGTGCGAACAACGGCGGTTGGTGTCGCGGTGGCCGCGGTCGTAGGTGACGCCACGGTGGGCGTCACCGGTGTGGTCGCCGTCGCGGTCGTCGCAACGCTGCTGCCGGGCACGACGAGACGCTCGCCGATATACAGCGTACGACCGGGTCGCTGCAGATCGGGATTGGCGTTCCACAGGGTCAGAAAAGGCACACCCAGACGCTGGGCGATGGCAAACCAGCCGTCACCCGCGCGTACCGTGTAATAGGTCGGCTCGCTCGCTGTCGCGGCAGTGGTTGCGGGCGGGGTGGGGGTGACCGCGGTGGTTGCGGTGGCGGTCGGCGGGGTGGTCGGTGCTGCCACCGGCTGCCCCGGAATACACAGGCGGTCACTCAGCCAGATCTGGTCACCGCGCCGGACGGCCTGCGGGTTGGCAGCCTTGAGCGCAGCCACACTGACACCGTAGCGGTTGGCGATGGCCAGCCAACCATCGCCGCGCCGCGGCGAGACGACAGTCTGGCAGGTGCCTGTGTCCTGGTAGCTCGGCGCAGCACCACTGGCCGGCCAGACGGTGGTAAAAAGCAGGGAAATGAAGACGGCAAAAACGAGAAAACGAGTTGTCACGATCCACTGACTCCTTGTGAGATGAACCGGGCATGACCGTTGCATTATACACGATCCGGGCAAAAGCGCGAATTCCTGCGCTGTTTTGGTTTTCGGCCGTTCACATGTATAATCAATTGCATGGAGCACACCGTCGCCCTCTCGCGTTCTCGCCCGACCCTTGGTTGGCCGCGGATCGGTCTGCTGTTGATCGTTACGCTGACCGCTGCCGCGGCCTTGTGGTATGATGGCACCACCGCCATCCACCTTGACGTGCGGGTCGACGACGCCCGACTGCGTGTCACCACCCACCAGAGTACGGTGGGCGACGTACTCGACGAACTCAGATTCACCCTGGCGCCCGAGGATCGGGTACAACCAGGACTTTCCACACCTCTCAGGCATGTGACAACGATTTCTGTGCAGCGTGCGCGACCAGCGTGGATTGTGGCCGATGGTCGTGATACGGCCCTGCGCACGCATGCCGCAACGGTGGGTGAGCTGCTCGATCAGGCGATGCTCATGGTCGGCGATGGCGATGAGATAGTCCTGGATGGCGCCCGAGTGCCACTTACCGCCACGCTGCCCGCACCGGTCGAGGTGGCCGCCCAGGTGCCCCGTTTTTGGGGCACACATCCCTGGAACGAACGAATCGTGCGGCCCGTGACGCTGCTCGTGCGGCGCGCGGTTCCGCTCACGGTGCATGATGGGGCTGTCACGCTCAGCTTTCGAACCACGGCATCCAGTGTGGGTGAAGCACTGGAGCGTGAGCGGTATACGCTGTACCTGGGTGACAAGATCGACCCGCCGCTGGGCACCGCCGTGCGCGCCGGTCTGCACGTGTTCATCGAGCGCTCGACCCCGGTCATCTTCCAGTTCGATGGTGAGACGCTGCGCACGCGCACGCGCCAGACCACCGTCGGCGCGGCAATGGCCGAACAAGGCATCGTGCTGGCGGGGTTGGATCGCGTCGAACCGGCGATGGCAGCACCCCTTGTGCCTGACATGACCGTGCAGGTCGTACGGGTGCGCGAGCAGGTCGAAATCGAGCAGGACGTCGTACCGTTCAACACCGTGTGGGTGGGTGACAACGACCTGCCGATCGACCAGCGTGCTGTCAAGACCCAAGGTCAGGCGGGCATCACCCGGCACCGTTTTCGCGTGCGCTACGAGGACAACCAGGTGACCAGCCGCACGCTGGACACAAGTTGGGTTGCGCAGGAACCGATCACGCGTGTGCTGGCCTATGGCCGCAAAATCGAACCAAAGACCCTACAAACCCCGGATGGTGAAATCACCTATTGGCGCAAAGTGCGCATGTACACCACCGCCTACACCGCCGCCAGTGCCGGGCGTCCGCGCACCCACCCCGCGTATGGACGAACACGCATCGGCCTCACCCTGCGTACCGGCATCGTGGCGGTCGATCCCACCGTCGTCGCGCTGCGGTCGTGGGTTTACGTGCCTGGTTACGGCAAGGGGCTGGCCGGTGACACGGGCGGTGGAATCATCGGTAAGTTCATCGATCTTGGTTATTCCGAAGGTGAGTACAGGTCATGGCACTGGTGGACCGACGTCTATTTGCTGTGGCCCCCGCCGCCGGCGTACCAAATCCGCTGGATGCTGCCTGACTGGCCGCGTTATCCCGATCTGCGGCGTTGAACCATGCCTGATTGGCTGCAAGCGCTGCGCGCCGCCGGCCTTGCCCCGCGCAAGAGCCTGGGACAACACTTCCTCCTCGACGAAACCCACCTCGCGCGCATCGTGGACGCCGCCGAGCTGACTGCGCACGACCTGGTGCTTGAAATCGGCCCCGGCCCCGGCCCGCTGACCGAACGCCTCGCCGCCCAGGCTGCCCTCGTCGTCGCTGTCGAAACCGACCCCCATCTTCTCGATTTCCTGCGCACCCGCCTGGCCCATCACACCAATCTCCACCTCGTCCACGCCGACATCCTCCACTTCGACCCCTGCACCCTCTCCACCCTCTCCACCCTCCATCCCCCAACCCCTACTCCCTACTCCCTACTCCCTACTCCCTCCTACAAAACCATCGCCAACCTCCCCTATTACATCACCTCGGCCGTGCT
>JAYRNS010000605.1:0-4278 GCA_041912075.1 Anaerolineae bacterium | reverse complement strand
TGATCGCAAGGTGGAATTGCGTGAATTTGCCGTTCTGTAGCTACCTGGTGCAGCGCTGACCGACATTTTCACTTTGCGATCAGTTTAGGGCTGCTTTTGGACCGCCGACGCGACCGAGGAGTCACATCGATGAACTCGACCCAAAACTGAGCAGCAAGTGGGCTGGAAAATGAACAGCTCAATCGGCGATACTGGTTCTGAACGCTGAACCAGGAGGGTACCCATGACTGCCAATGCTGCGACACTCGGCCGTATGCCAGGCACACCTGAACCCGATCCCATTCTATTAGGTGGACCGGCGGCTCTGGCCGAAAGCGCCTGGATGGGGTCGGTCCAGGCGACCGACGTTCTCGAGCCACTGCGCGTGGCACCCGCGGTGCGCCGCTGGCAGATTATCATACCGCGCCGGCCGCGACTGCGTCTTGGCCAGCTGCTGACACGACCGCTGACGATTGCCGAGGCCAGTTTTGTGCTGATGGCCTCGTTCTTTCTCTCGGCGATGCTGGGTGCCGTCCGCCAGGTCCTTTTCAACGCCCAGTTTGGTATCAGCCCCGAAGCCAATGCCTACTACGCCGCCTTTCGCCTGCCCGATACACTGTTCAGCCTGATTGCCGGCGGCGCACTCTCCAGCGCGATGATCCCGGTGCTGCTGCACATCGAGCGTGAGCAGGGTCGGGCTACGGCCGCCCGTTTTACCAACCTGGTGCTGACGACCCTGCTGGCTGTTTTTTCCCTGGTCGTGCTGGTTGGCGAACTGCTGGCACCGCAGTTCGTCCGCACCATCCTGGCGCCCGGCTTCGATCTGGCCACGAGCCAGCTGACCGTCACGCTGACGCGGATCATGCTCGTCCAGCCGGTCATTCTGACGTTAGGCACAGTGGCGACGGCGGTGCTCAATGGTCGTAACCAGTTCGTCTTGACGGCGCTGTCGGTGATGAGTCACAACATCACCTTGATTGCCGGCATCCTGGCGGTTGGTTTGTGGCCACAGCTGGGTATTCTAGGACCGACACTAGGTGTCGTGGCTGGTGCCGTGCTGCAGACCATCATCCTGCTGCCAGGGCTGCGTGGGGCCGGCCGGCGTTTCACCTGGCGACCGCGTGATCCAAACCTGCGCGACCTGGTGCGTTTGCTGATCCCCAACGGGCTGTCGGTCGGTGTCAATTATTCAGGCTTCATTCTCGATACCGCGTTTGCCACTCGCGCCACCAACCCCGCCGCCCTGTCGGCGATCTACAATGCCTGGCTGCTGGTTGGGCTGCCCATCGCCCTCCTGGGCCAGGCCGTGGGCCAGGCGGCGTTTCCGCGGCTGGCTGCGCACGCCGATGCCCACGATTGGCGTGCCATGCGTGGCACACTGCTCAAGTCGCTGGTCGGGGTGGTTGCGCTGGCTGTGCCAGCCCTGCTGGGGTTGATTCTGTTTGGCCGTCTGGCCATCCGCGTCCTGTTCGAACGCGGCGAGTTCACCGCCGCGGCCGGCGACGTGACGTACGCCGTGCTCGTGGTCTATGCGGTCGCCCTACCCGCTTACGTCATCACCGAAGTCGTCACACGCGGCCTCATCGCCCTGCGCGACACCCGCACGCCGCTGGTGACCAACAGCTTACAGCTGGCCGGCCGCGCGCTGCTGATGATCCTGACCCTGGCTCAATTGGGGGTCACTGCCATCCCCCTGGCTTTCGCCGTCACATCGACGCTGGAAGCCCTGGCCCTGACCACCGTCCTGATCGTGCGCATCCAACGCCGCCAGCGCGCCGCCCAACAATCAACCGCCCCCCAACCCCTGGCTCACTCGACATAATATCTAAAATCGACCGGAGGTCTCATGAAAACACCCTACCAATTCAACCCTGACCGGGTCGCCTTCTTCGAGAAGGCCGGCTGGGAAGCCTATTACGACCGCCAATGGCTGCGTCTGCTGAGCTACATCATCCGGCTCAACCGCGAACAGTTTGGCATGACCTGGCCCAATGCGCTGCTGGCGGCCCGCCAGATCGTGCAGGCATCGGTCGCCTTTGCACCGGTGGATAATGACATCCCCAAAGCGCAGCAGCACCTCGAGCGTTATTACGCCTATGCCCAGCATGCCATCGGGCTGCGCGCGCCGGCTTCGATCCTGGCTGGTCTTGAGATGGACTACTGGATTGTCCATCGCCGCCTGGCCGTGGCACGGGCGCAGGACCCGTCACAAGAAAACCATGCGCCCATGGTCCAGGCGCTGATCCACCTGCATGCTGCGCTGTTCGACGCCTCACCGGAAGCGATACGCACGTCGGCCGAGCAGCGTGCCCTGGCGGCATTGGCGGTCGACCTGATCACCAGCCGGCGCTCGACCGACGTGCCCGGCGACTGGCAGCGCGTCGAGCAGTATTTGCAGCAGGCGTATCGTGCGGTCAGTCCCGCCGGGATAGTCGCCGCGGTTGCCCCGGCGGTGGGTTCGCAACCGGTGGCATAACCCTCAGGCACCAGCGCATAAAACAACTGGCCAGGTGAAATCAACGTTGATTTCACCTGGCCAGTTAGGGTTTATCCGAAAACCGGCCGAGAAGCCTTGATGTCCAAGTGATTTCCGGGTTTTCGGATAAACTTATCATCAGGTGGAGCTGAGGGGACTCGAACCCCTGACACCCACACTGCCAGCGTGGTGCTCTCCCAGCTGAGCTACAGCCCCAGAGTGATCGATTGAACAAAGTACGTGGTGGAGCTGAGGGGATTCGAACCCCTGGCCTCATCAGTGCGATTGATGCGCTCTCCCAACTGAGCTACAGCCCCGTACACCGCCGCCAAGTATACCGCCGAGCCGGTTGTTTGTCAAAACAAACCGCAAAGCGCACACAGCACACAAAAAATCAAAGATAATCGCGCAGCTGACGAGCCCGGCTGGGATGACGCAGCCGGTTGAGTGCCTCGGCTTCGATCTGGCGAATACGCTCGCGGGTCAGACCAAACTTGTTACCAACCTCTTCCAGCGTATAGGTCCGGCCATTGTCCAGGCCGTAGCGCAGACGGAGGATGCGGGCCTCGCGCGGGGTAAGTGTCTCGAGCAGTTCCTCCAGCTTTTCACGCAGCAGGCTGTTGCCTGCGATCTCAGGCGGTGCCGGTGAATCTTCGTCCTCGATGAAGTTCCCAAGCGTGCTTTCTTCTTCTTCACCAACTGGCTGTTCCAAGGACACCGGATGGCGCGAGATACGCAGCATCCAGCGCACCTGCAGCGGGTCGAGTTCCATCGATTCGGCGATTTCTTCGGGCGTCGCCGGGCGGCCCAATTTCTGCTCCAGCTGCCGCGCCGTGCGGTACAGCTGGCGGATGCGGTCACCCATGTGCACCGGCAGGCGAATGGTGCGTCCCTGGTCGGCCAGGGCGCGCGTAATCGCCTGGCGGATCCACCAGGTGGCATAGGTGCTCAACTTGTGGCCGCGCTCAGGCTCGAATTTGTCCACCGCGCGCATCAATCCCAGGTTGCCTTCCTGGATCAAATCGGCGAAAGGTACACCTTGACCCATGTAGCGTTTGGCCACACTGACAACCAGCCGCGTGTTAGCCCGGATCAGGTGTTCGCGCGCAGCCTCGCCGGCCCGCGACAAATCCATCAGCTGGTCGATCTCGTCGCCGCTGTCGGGTGCACTGCGCAACCGCCGGCGTGCCTGCCGTCCCTCGGCCAGTTGACGCGCCAGTGCCATCTCGTGTTCGGGTGTCAGCAAAGGCACCCGTCCCATCTCACGCAGATAGAGGGTCAGCGGGTCGTCCGTT
The DNA here is from genome assembly GCA_041912075.1 of Anaerolineae bacterium. Classification (GTDB taxonomy): domain Bacteria; phylum Chloroflexota; class Anaerolineae; order SSC4; family Amarolineaceae; genus SSC4. Next base: position 528 of record JAYRNS010000605.1, on the reverse strand, counting down.
GGCATCTCGCTCAAGTCGAGATCGATACCAACTTCTAGCAGATGTTGGACGTCAGTCTCTTCGGTCCGGTTGTTGCCAGGTAGAGGGCCGATTTCAGCCAACGCAGTCGCTTCATCTGGATAGATCTCGAGACCGGCTTCTTGCAGTAGTGCAAACAACTCCTCCAGTTCTTCGATCTGTTCCTCGGCCTGGGGCCAGATGGCCAGAACGTCATCGAACAGGAGGAAGCCACGGGTCTGGCTCAGCTCTTTGAGCTGGGCCAACGCCTTTTCCACTTCAGAACGCAGCTTTTCATCCGTGGGCGACGTCGTCCCGCGTAATACGGTTGGCTTCAATAGCAACCTCCTAATTAGCCTGTTGTACAATGACCCACGCGCAGGTCCTGAACCATGCAGGCACCTGCGCGTCGCTTACACAACTGGCGTCAACTCGCTATGAGAGAGTATAACATAGGGTTTGCCCGGCGTCAACCGTTCTGCGAGGTGAGTTTTGTGCCAATTTGGGGGGAGGGAGTAGGGAGTAGGAAGT
>JAYRNS010000604.1:0-1905 GCA_041912075.1 Anaerolineae bacterium | reverse complement strand
TGAATGGCCTTGCTTGGATAGGGACGACCCGCACCCACCTGGTAGAGGTGCCGTAAGATCATTTCGCTGCGCTCACGGTTGGCTACGCCGGTGAGCACCGCCAGCAGGTTACCTAAGACGTCACAGTAATCGCTGAACTCGCGAAACGCGACCCAGGGCAAATAGTAAGGCCGGCTCGAGATCGTGCCGACGTTGTGATACAGCATATACCATTCCAGGCGCATTGCCTTCAGCCTGGTCAGCTGTTTTGCCCAATCCTCCGGTTCCCAGCAGCGATCGATCCACAGCAGTAAGTTCAGGCGCGCATGGACGCCATCGGCCTGCTGCTGCAGACCCGTCGCGTCGTGACCGCACGCGCCGGTCAGGGTTGACATGGCGCGCAGACAGGCGTAATACAAAACGTTGTCATACAACACGTTGTACCGCACCGACAGCAGGTCCATCCAGTCCCCCGCTTCCGGTACTTCCAGCAGACCGCACTCGTTCATATCCTGGTAGCGCAGCCACAACAAGGCGCAATCGATTCGGGCGAAGTTTGCGGCCAAATAGACGGCGTCACCGGTCAGTAAATAGTGGTAATAGTGGCCGAGGATGAACCACAGATTGGCATCGACGGCACCGGCATTTTCGGTCGACACCTGCTGGCTGGCAACGTCGACGTTGAGCGGGATCAAACCCAGCTCGGACTGGTACGCACCCAATGTGTCGAGGGAAGCGCGTAGGGTCGGCAGAAACAGCCCGGGCTCGGCCCAGGCGGCACCCAAACCCGTAATCACGCTGTCGCGCGCCCAGATGTGCGGATAGCCGCGTGCGAGGCCTGACGCCTTGAAACCGATGGGGGAGCTGCACCGCTGCAGGACCTCTACCGCCCGCTGACGGGCTTCGTTGATCAGATCCATGGGTTGTTGCCTCCAGAAGGATCAAAGACTCTGAGGGTCGAATGCATCGCGCAAGCCGTCACCCACAAAAGAAAACCCCAGCACCATCGCCATCAAGGCTGCGCTGGGCACCAGCACCTGAAACCAGTTGGTTTCGAGATACGGAATTGCCTGCACGATCATGCCGCCAATGCTGGGCGAGGGGGGCTGAATACCCAGGCCGAGCAGGCTGAGCACCGCTTCGCCGACGACCACACCGGCCACGTCGAGCGTTGCGGTGATGATCACCATGCCGATGACATTGGGGAGCAGGTGGTGAATGATGATACGGCGTTCGCGACTGCCGATCACGCGCGCCGCGGTAACAAATTCCTGCTCGCGCAGCACCAACGTCAGGCTGCGCACCGTGCGCGCCATCAGCGGCCAGCTCACCAGGCTGAGCGCAGCCGTCACCAGCAGGAGCCGTCCCATGCCGCCAAACGTCTGTGTCACCGCCTGGCCAAAAACGCCCGCGACCAGAATGGCGAGCAGCAGCCCAGGAAAGGCGAAAAGCATGTCGGCCAGGCGGCTTAAGACCTGGTCGACCCAGCCACCGAAGTGGCCGGCCAGCAGCCCAAACGTCGCCCCCAGCGAAATCGTCAGGGTCTCAACGAAAAACGCGACGGTCAACGAAACGGCCAGACCACGCATCAAGCGCGCCAGGGTGTCACGCCCCAGGTTGTCGGTGCCCAGCGGGTGGGCGGCCGACGGCCAGCCGTTGATCGTATCGTAGTCCTGGTCGATTGGGCTGGCCCGCCAAAGCAGCGGGCCAAGCAATGCCAGGAGGATCAAAAAGATGATGACGATCAGCCCAGCCAGTGCGGCGCGATTGGTGGCGAACCGGGACCACAATCCCGGTCGACGAGACATGTTTGTGCGCTGTGCGGCGGCAGTCGCAGCTTGCGCATGAGCCAGTTCAGCGGGTGTGATTCCGCCTCGCCAGTCCAGTGATGGACGCGGCGGCTGTACTTCCTGCTCGTCTTTCACG
>JAYRNS010000603.1:0-4997 GCA_041912075.1 Anaerolineae bacterium | reverse complement strand
GATCATCATCATTGGGCAGGCCGTGGTGCTGGCGGTCCTGGTGTGGTGTGGACAGCCCCTGGCAGCCGGGCTGGTTGGTACGTGTTTTCTGGTGCCGTGGTGGCTGCTGGCCTGGCCGCCGGGCACTCCTGCTGGCGCACGTGCCCTGGCAGGGGCTCAACCATGGTTTCTCGTGGCCATGCTGCTCAGTGTAGTCGTGCGGAACTGATTCGATACAGAAGGAAAATTCCCGATGCGTTTGGTGCGTTATTCCTGGAAAGACGAAACTGGTTTTGGTGAGCTGCGTGACGATCAGATCTGGCCCTGGACCGGCTCGCCACTGACTGGTGGCGCAGTCGCGGGCAACCGCCAGCCCATCGCACTCCATGCGGCCACCCTGCTCGTGCCGTGTGAACCCAGCAAGATCATCGGCATTGGCCGGAACTACGCTGAGCACGCCGCCGAACATGCGGCGGAAGTGCCCACCGCGCCACTCATGTTCCTGAAAGCACCGAGCAGCCTGCTTGGTCCAGACCAGCCGATTGTTCTGACGCCGCTGTCGCAGCAGGTGGAACACGAAGCTGAACTGGCGGTCGTCATCGGCCGGCGCTGCCGTGACGTGGCACCAGACGGCGTTGCATCAGTCATCTTGGGTTATACCTGTGCCAACGACGTGACAGCACGTGACCTGCAGCGTCAGGACGGGCAGTGGGCGCGGGCCAAGAGCTTCGACACGTTTTGCCCGCTGGGGCCGTGGATCGAAACCGAGCTCGACGTGCGTGCGCTGGAGGTCACCTGCCACGTTCAGGGCCAGCTGCGCCAGCGTGGCAGCACGGCCGACATGGTGTTTGCGGTGGCCACGCTCGTCAGTTACGTCAGCCGCATGATGACCTTGGAACCTGGCGACGTGATCCTGACGGGAACCCCAGCCGGGGTCGGGCCGTTACACCCAGGCGATACGGTGACAGTGCGTGTCGAAGGGGTTGGTGAGCTAAACAATCCGGTGGCAGCTGCTGCCTGATCGTTGGCCGCGGTTGGCAGGAACAGGAGTGCGGAGCGCCAGTGCGTGGTGAATGAGCTGAGTGCAATCTTCAGTCGCTTTACGGTCGAAAGCGCGATCGACGTTTTGTTGGTGGCGCTGGTCTTTTTTGGCCTGATGCGACTGTTTCGTGGCACAGCCGCGGTGCAGCTGCTGCGAGGTTTCCTGGTCATCATTCTCACTGTCGTTCTGGTGGCGCAGATGGTCCAGCTGACCGGTTTCACCTGGCTGGTGTCCAACTCACTTAGCTTGATTCTGGTCTCGATTCCGGTCATCTTTCAGCCTGAGCTGCGGCGTGCGCTGGAACGCCTGGGACGGACGGCACCGTTGTTCAACCGGCCGGCGCAGGTGGCCAAACCAGAGCGCCTGGTCAATGACCTGGTGCGCACCAGCGAGCTGTTGTCGCAGCAGAAGGTGGGGGCACTGATGGTGCTGGCGGGGGCCACCGGTCTCGACGAGTACATCGAAACGGGCACCTTGCTCGATGCCGAGGTCTCCAGCGAGCTGCTGCTGACGGTGTTTTTCCCCAACACGGCCCTGCACGATGGGGCGGTGATCCTGCGCGGCGAGCGGCTCGTAAGCGCTGGTACGATCCTGCCCCTCACGCAGCGCCAGCTGGCCGACAGCCAGATGGGCACCCGCCATCGCGCCGCGCTGGGTATTACCGAACAAAGCGATGCCCTGGCGATCGTGGTGTCGGAAGAGACCGGGATCATCTCGGTGGCGCGGTTTGGTCGTATCGTGCGGCGACTCGACGACAAGCGCCTGCGCAAGATTCTGCAGGCTTTCTACGAACCTGGCCGGTCAAAGGACCATGCGAAATAGTAGGGTTTCCGATTTTCTCAATACCCTGGGGTCGCTGCTCTTGTCCCTGGTGCTGGCCCTGATCGTCTGGGTGGTGGCCACACAGCAGCAAGACCCGCTGCAGGAACTGGTCTATGACAAGCCGATTCCGATTACCCGGATTGGCCCTGATGCCGGCGTGGTGCCCTTCGGCGGGCTGCTCGAACGGGTGACGATCCGCATCCGCGCACCGCAGTCGAGCCTGAACACCTTGGAGCTGTCGAATTTTTCAGCCCAGCTCGATTTGCGCGGTCTCGAACCGGGAACGCATGACGTGCCGGTCAAAGTCACCAGCAGCAATCCCAGCGTGACCATCCTGGGTGTCGAGCCAGAAACCGTCACCGTCGTGCTCGAACCCTACGTCACCCGCGAGATGCCGGTCAACGTCACGATCTCGGAGCAGCCACCCTTTGGTTACTACCTTCCCGAATCGACAGTGGTAACACCGACATTGGTCAGTGTGGGGGGTGCCGAGCAGGTGGTCAACCAGGTCGCTTCGGCGACGGCCCAGCTGTCATTGGGTAACGCCACCGCACCAGTGGCCGTGCGCCGTCCGGTGCTGCTGTACGACCTGCAGGGCGACGAGATCCGCACCGGGCTGACGGTCGATCCACCGTCCGTGGTCATCTCGGCCACGGTGACGCAGCGGCCTGGCTTCCGGGCCTTGCCGGTGCTGCCCAACCGTACCGGCAAGCCGGCCGATGGTTATCGGGTCACCAGCGTGGCCGTCGATCCACCGCAGGTGGTGGTGGTGGGCACGCCCGCGATGATCGATGCGCTCCCCGGTTACTTGCAGACAACTCCCGTGTCGATCGAAGGGGCGACCGACACGGTCGTCGAACGCGTGGCCTTGGAGCTGCCGGAAAACGTGTCGCTGGCCGGTGGCACGCAAAGCGTCACCGTGCGCGTGGATATCAAACCGCTGGAAGACAGTATCACGATCAGCCGGCCGCCGGTGCTGTTGGGTGTCGGTGAAGAATTGACGGCGACCAGCACCTTGACCAGCGTAGAAGTGGTCGTCGCTGGCCCCGTACCGCAGCTGACCGCCTTGAAACCGGAGGACATCCGCGTGATCCTGAATGCAGTGGGTCTCGAACCCGGTGTGCACAACATCGAGATCGATGTGGTGGTGCCGGAAGGGCTGACGGTGGAGAGTGTCGTGCCGCGCGCCATTCCGGTTGAAATTCGTGTGCTGGTGCCGCCGACGCCTTCGGTAACGGTTACAGTGACGCCAACACCGCGCCCAGTGGCAACGCCGCGGGTGACACCCCCTGGTTCTTTTCAAGGAAGAAATTAGTGGGTGCGCGCCTGCACTCTGTTAGGTTTAGGTAGAATCGTATCATGTCGAACGCAATCGTCGCCCTGGTCGGGCGACCCAACGTGGGCAAATCAACCCTATTCAACCGTCTGGTAGGCCACCGCATGGCCATTATCGAAGACATACCTGGCACCACGCGTGACCGCATCTATGCCGAGGCGGAGTGGACCAGCGTTCCGTTTACCCTGGTGGACACCGGTGGCCTGGAACTGCTGGACCGGCCCACAGTGGGCGCGACCAACCAGGCGGTGCCGCTCGCCACAGCCTCCATCGATTTTGTCAACGAAATCCGTACCCAGGCCATGATCGCGATCGAAGAAGCCGACGTCGTCGTCTTCGTGGTCGACAGCAAAGAAGGCGTGACCTCGGGTGATCGTGACGTGGCCGACGTGCTGCGACGGGCGGCCAAAAAGGTCGTACTGTGCGCCAACAAGGCCGAAAACCTGGAGCGACGCCAGGCGGCCGTCGAGTTCTGGGAGCTGGGCCTAGGTGAGCCGATCGCGGTGTCTGCCCTGCACGGCACGGGGACCGGCGATTTGTTGGATGCCATCGTCGACCATTTGCCACCGCGCCAGGCGGTCGAGCCTGACGAATCGGTGAAGATTGCCATTGTCGGCCGGCCGAACGTGGGCAAATCGTCGCTGCTCAACGCGCTGTTGGGCCAGGAGCGGGCCATTGTCAGCGAAATCCCTGGCACCACACGCGATGTCATCGACACCCAGCTTACTTACGAAGGCCAGCTGGTGACGCTGATCGACACGGCCGGCATTCGCCGCCGTGGCAAGATCGGCACCGGTATCGAAAAGTACAGTGTGCTGCGGGCGCTGAAGGCGGTCGACCGGGCTGACGTCGTGCTCCTGCTGCTCGACGCTGTCGAGATGATCACCGCACAGGACGCGCACGTGGCCGGTTATGTCCTGGAGAAGGACAAGAGCATCGTCGTCATCGTCAATAAGTGGGACCTGGTCGAAAAAGACACCTATACCATGAATACCTACCGCGACCAGGTGCGCAGCAATCTCAAGTTCCTGGACTATGTACCGGTCTTGTTTATCAGCGCCTACACGCGCCAGCGGGTCAGCACCGTGCTGCCGACGGCCCTGCGTATTGCCCAGGAGCGCAAGGTGCGCATCCCCACGGGTGAGCTCAACCGCCTGCTGCGCACGGCGGTGGACAATAACCAGCCGCGGTTCAAAGCCGGTAAACGCCTGCGTTTTTACTTTGCGACACAGGCCGAGATCGACCCGCCGACGATCGTATTGTTCGTCAACGACCCTGATCTGCTGCATTTTTCATACCAGCGTTACCTGGAAAACCAGATTCGTGCCTACTACCCGTTCGAGGGCACACCGCTGCGGCTGCTCTTTCGCCGGCGCAGTGGACGCGACGAGGCGTGAGGAGACTAGACCGATCCCATGCGCACGATGCGTTTTCTACAAATCAGTCTGTTGGCCATTCTGTTTCTAGCCCTGGGTTTTTGGGGCTACGTGGGTTACGAGATGATCCCCAAACCAACCCCCACGCCGATTCCGCGCAATACGTTCGATGGCGCATTGGCCTTCGAAGCGCTGCAGGCGCAGATGAACCTTGGGCCGCGGCCAACCGGCAGCGCGGCCAACCGCCAGGCGGCTGATGCCATCGTCGAGACCCTGCGTGGGCTCGGCTGGCAGGTGGAGGTGCAGGATTTCGACGCTCAAGGGCTGCTGGCACGCAACATCCTGGCCCGCCTCACGCCGCAGCCGCCAGACAGCCAGCGGGAGGGCGCCAACAAACCGCCTATCGTCATGTTGGGCACCCATTACGATACGCGCCCCGTGG
>JAYRNS010000602.1:0-1841 GCA_041912075.1 Anaerolineae bacterium | reverse complement strand
TGGCCGCGTACTTCCTGGCAGCGAATGCACTGGCACGACAAACCGCGCCGGACCATCTCACGCTGCACCACCTGACGCAGGTTGACCGTGCGGTTGCCGGCCACGATATTGCCCGACGGAATGTCACGAATCACGCGGTTGAGCCGGCAGTCTGGCGGGACGACCGTCTTGCACTGCACCAACAGATCGACCAATGTTTCTTCGCTGTACGGCGCGTACTCGCCGCGCTGCCAGTGAACCATGAGCTCCGTGCCAGCCAGCAGCGAGCAGGGATAGATCTTCAACTCATCGGGCCGCAGTGCCGGATCATCCCACAAACGCTGAAAGTCAGCCAGATCGCTGGCCGGCGTCGCACCGAGCAGGTTGGGCATCCAGTGCAGATGCAGCTTGAACCCGGCGGCACGCAGCAAACGCACCGCACGCCGGCTGTCTTCGACCGTGTGACCGCGCCGGTTCAGGGCCAGGATGTGATCGTCCAGGCTTTGGATACCCAACTGAACCTTGGTGACGCCCAACGTGCGCAGCCAACGCACCTCGTCCGCCGTGATCCAGTCGGGCCGGGTTTCGATCACCAACCCGACGTTGCGATGCGGTGCCTGTTCGTTCAGCTGCTGGGCGGCGAGCAGGGTCGGTGTCGCCTGCTCGTTCATGGCATCCAGACAGCGGTGGACGAACCATTCCTGATAAGTGCGCGGGTAAGAGGACCACGTCCCACCCAGGATCAACAGTTCGATTTTGTCGATGGCGTGGGCAATCGACTCAAGCGCAGCCATCCGGCCGGCGGTCTGCGTGAAGGGATCGAATTGCTCCAGGTAGGCGCGCTGCGCACCGGGTTCATCACGCAGATAACTCTTGGGCATGAGCTCATCGGTGGGACAGAAGATGCAGCGCCCAGGGCAGGCGTAGGGTTTGGTCAACACCGCCACGGGCGCGACCCCCGACAGGGTGCGTGTGGGCTTACGCTGCAGGCGCTCGAGGGTCGTACGATCGTCCGCAAGGCGCCCCGTTTCGACCAGTGTGCGGTAGGCGTGCACGAGATGGTCACGCGTGAAGTAGGCAGCACCCGCCGGCCCCAGGTAGCGTCGTGCCAGGCGGTCCAACGTACGTCCGCCCCACTGCGGAGCCGCGGCAACCGCAGCAAACAGTGCCAGCAAGTTCGCCTCGTAAGATGCCAGGTCACGTGGCTCGGCGTGAGCCGTGCGCCAGCGCGTGAGGTGTTCCGGATCAAACGGATCGGTCGTCAAACAAACAGTCTCCTGTGTTTTGGCCAGCTGCACCACCTCGGGCTACAATCTGGTCATGGACGATGCGACCGCCCAGCGCCTGATCGAGCTCAACCGGCAGTTCTACGTCGATCATGCTGCAAGCTTTGCACGCAGCCGGGGGACGGGGCAGGCCGGTCTGTTACAGACCCTGCCCTTCGTGCCCGCAACGCCGCGCATCCTCGACCTGGGCTGCGGGAATGGACGCCTGGCCCGCTTTCTGGCCGGGCATCGGGCCGGCCTGACGTACGTTGGGGTCGATGCGTCCTTGCCGCTGTTGGCCATCGCCCGCCGCCTGGCGCAGGGTCTGCCCGGCGTGACCGCCCACCTGGTGGAAGCCGACCTGCTGGCCAGTGATCACCCGGCCGGGACGTGGACTACCCTGCTGCCATCTGGCCTATGGTTCGATGCCGTCTACCTGCTGGCGGTCGTCCATCACGTGCCTGGTTTTGGCCGGCGAGCGCAGGTGTTACGCGCAGCCGCGGACGTACTGAGTCCCAACGGTGTGCTGATTGTCTCTTACTGGCAGTTCCTCGATGATCCCCAACAGCGGGCCAAAATCGTGCCCTGGCCGGCCAT
>JAYRNS010000601.1:0-6927 GCA_041912075.1 Anaerolineae bacterium | reverse complement strand
TTCGAACGCCCGGCGCGCCGCGGATAGTAATTGGTCGGCACCTCGCCGATCTTGTAACCCTGTTCGGCGGCAATCATGAGCAGAAAGCGGTGCCAGTCCGAGCGCAGCGGCGGCATGGTCAGCAGCACGTCACGGCGAAAGGCCTTGATCCAGTTCATGTCGTGGGCGTCGACAGAGAACAGGCGTCGCGAAACCGTGTTGTAGATACGCGACGCCAACACTTTGCCGTCGTGCCGGCCCTGGCGCCAGCCGGCAACGACGTCGTATCCTTCGTCGAGTTTGCCCAGCAGCTTGGGGATGTCCTCCTCCGGGTCCGACTCCAGGTCGGCCGGCAGGAAGACGATGACGTCACCGGTGACGGTGCGAAACCCCGTACGCAGCGCCGCGGTCAAACCCAGGTTACGGCGGTGGCGTACGACACGCAGAAAAGGATAGATGATGGCCTGCGCGGCGGCGACGTCGGCCGTGCCATCGGTCGAGCCATCGTCGACCAGGACCAACTCGGCGCGACCCTGGATGCCCAGCGCGGCAAAGGCGCGGCCCACTTTTTCGACGAGCAGGGGCACGTTGTCGACCTCGTTGTGGGCCGGCACCAGCACCGAAACCGATGGAAAACGTCGCATCAGCGCCATAGGATTCAAAAACTCAACCTACAAAGGATTTGACCGTGGTGGCTACCCGCTCGATCTGTTCCGCCGTCAGCTCGGGGAACATCGGCAGGGAAATCACCTGTTCGGCACACGCCTCGCTCACCGGCAGGCTGCCCGGCGCATAACCCAGGCTGTGGTAGGCCGGTTGGCGGTGCAGCGAGAGGGGATAGTGAATGACCGCGCCGATGCCGGCCGCCTTGAGGTGCTCGGCCAGCTCATTGCGGCGCGGCGTGCGTATGACGTAACAGTGGTAGACGTGGCGGTTGTGTGCCAGCGCCACCGGCGTCGTGACATCCGAGTCACCCAGAAGTGCGTTGTACTGCTGGGCATGGGCACGCCGCGCTTCGGTCCAGGCTTCGAGGTGCGGCAGCTTGGCACCGAGGATGGCCGCCTGGATGGCATCCAGCCGGTAGCCCCAGCCCACTTCGTCGTGCTCGTATTTACTGGTGCGGCCGTGGTCACGCAGTTTGCGCACACGCTGGATCAGGTCAGGGTCGCTGCCCGTCACCATGCCGCCGTCGCCGTAACAGCCCAGGTTTTTGCTGGGATAGAAGCTGAAACAGGCCAGGTCGCCCATACTGCCGGCGCGGCGGCCCTTGTATTCGGCGGCATGCGCCTGGGCTGCGTCTTCGATGACGCGCAGACCGTGACGCTGCGCAATGGCCAGGATCTCATCCATTTCGGCAATCTGGCCGTACAAATGCACCGGGATGATGGCCCGTGACCGTGGAGTGATCGCAGCTTCGACCAACGCCGGATCCAGGTTGTAGGTGGCAGGATCGATGTCGACAAAAACCGGTCGTGCGCCGGTTTGAGAAATCGCTTCAGCGGTCGCAAAAAAGGTAAAAGGCGTGGTGATGACCTCATCACCAGCGCCAATTCCACACGCCAGGAGGGCCAGATGCAGCGCAGCCGTACCCGACGCCACCCCGACGCCATAACTCGCATGGGAAAAAGCAGCAAAGTCCTGCTCGAAACGGGCTACTTCGGGACCCATGATAAAACTGGTGTTGTCAACCACGCGCTGGATGGCCGCGTCGATCTCAGGCTTGATCACGGTATACTGGGCGCGCAGGTCGACCATCTCGATCTTCGAACCAACGGTCATGACGGCTCCTCTAGACAAACAAATCAGGACGAAGGGAGCGCGGACAGCACTCGCACTTCGTCCTTCTGTGTACCATGATTTGGCGTTTTAGTCGAATTTCACCACGCCAGTGCTCTACTGGTGCCACCCTTTTAGCCTAACAGAAGGTTGGCTTCGGGATAGGGGCGTGTCAAACCACTGTCCACCGCCGTGAGCAGCCGCGTGAGCCGCTCCACTTCGGATGCCAGGTGTGCGGTCTCTTCGGCGATGGGCGATGGTTGTGGCCCGGCAAGCGCCAGCGGCTGGGTCTCCAGCTCGGCCAGGCGCTGTTTGAGCTGGGCCAGGGTGTCGCCCAGGTATTTCCGCTCCTCACGACGGGCTACCTCGATCATGCGCACCGACGTGGCGTCCGGCACACCGCTGTCCAGGGTCGAAAGGAGTCGAGAGCGGTTGTTGTCCAACCAGGTGTCGAGAAAGACGTTGTTGACCATCAAATCACCATCTACGACACGGAGGTAGCCCAGTTTGATCAAACTGTAGACAAAACCGGCGACATCACCTTCGGGCAAACCCGTGACGGCACCGAGTGCGTCATGGCGCATCAAACGTTCCTGGCTAACCGCCAGCAAAATGCGACGTTCACCGGGTGAGAGGGTGCCAAAGTCGTTAAAGAAGAAACCGGAGAGCATGTCATCCACGACCAGATCGGGTGGCGTTATGGCACGCAGGGTATCGTCCTCTTGCCAGAGACGCTGGCAGAGAATTTGTATCAAATAGGGATGATCTCCGGTCAGCTGGCGAATCTGGTCAGCCTGATCGGGTGATACGGTGACCGGCCGGTCGCCCTGTGTTTGACGAATGAGCTGGGTGGAGCTGGTGGCGTCCAGACCCGCCAGATTGCGCGGTGCAAAAGCGGTGAGAAAGGGCGAGGTAGGCCAGATGGCCGCCAGGTCGTTCAGCCGTAGGAGACCCTTGGTCGACGCCATGATCACGCGAATGCCCGGGCCGGCCATCATCACCTTGTACAGACGCTGAACGTAAGACGTGTCTGCTTTGACCAGGGCAATCAAGGCTTCCGGTTCGTCGATGAGCAGCAGCAGCTCACGATCCGCCGCCGTGGCGGCGCGACGCAAAATGCGCAGGACGGTCGCTGCATCTTCATCGGCCAATGCTGCCGCGGACATACCCAGCGCGGCAAAACGGTCGGCTGAATCTTCCAGGGCATAGTACAATTCCTGGTTGCATTCCTCGGCGGTACCCACGCCTTGCAGATCGAAAAAGAGCGGGACGAAGGGTGATTGTCCCTGCGTCAGTAACTCGATCTGGTGTAACAGCGAGGTTTTGCCGATGCGCCGGGTACCAACCACCCACAGGGCAGTGTTGGTGTTTTGGAGGAGGTGATCAATAAGCGCCTGGCGCCCGTAGTGTGATGTACCTCGCACCCACCGGCCCACGATATACGGGTTTCGCACGACGGTTCCTTTCCACGATGAAACGACGATTACTTTTAGTATACCCGAAGTCCAATTTTAGTCAATTTTTTCTGTAGCATATTGAGTTTTATGACAAGCCAATCGGCACGTTTGACGGCTGCGCCCACGCTGTGTTACACTCGCAGCACGCTGTTTTCTAGACAAGGAGTACGATGGCACCAGAGCAAATTACCGACCCTAGCGGGCTTGAGGGTCAACCGTCATCTGAACAGCCGTCCAGCGGTTCTTCCACGCGCGCCGTGCACGCTGGCGTGTCCCGTCCAAACCCGTACCACGCGCTGGTCACACCCGTTGTGCAGACGGCAACCTACACCTTCGCCGATACGCAGGACCTGAGCGACTTCATGGAAGACCGCATGTGGGGGGGCGGGCGTGACCGCACTGAATACGGTCGTTACGGCAACCCCACGACGGGTGCCGTCGAGGCCAAACTGGCCAGTCTGGAAGGCGCCGAGGACGCCCTGCTGCTCTCTTCCGGCATGGCAGCCATCACGACTGTCCTGCTGTCCCTGCTCTCCGCCGGCTCGCACGTGGTCATCACCGATGACGCGTACCGGCGTACGCGCCAGTTTGCGCTCACATTCCTCAAACGTTTTGCGATCGAGGCGACGGTCGTGCCCATGGGCGATTACGCCGCCCTGGAGGACGCCATCCGGCCCTCCACCCGCCTGATCGTCTCGGAGTCGCCAACCAACCCGTATCTGCGTGTGCTCGACCTGCCGCGCCTGGCCGCCATCGCCCGCCGGCACCAGGTCAAAACCGTCATCGATGCCACCTTCGCTACCCCGATCAACCAACGTCCGCTGGCGTTTGGCATCGATCTGGTCGTACACTCGGCCACGAAGTACCTTGGCGGTCACAACGATCTGCTGGCCGGTGTGGTGGCAGGCAGCGGTGCGCTGACTGCGCTGCTGCGCCAGCAGGTCTGGATGTTGGGCAGCGTGCTCGACCCGCACGCGGCCTATCTCCTGCAGCGCGGATTGAAGACGTTGGCCCTACGGGTTGAACGCCAGAACAGCAACGGCCTGCAGGTGGCGCAGTTTCTGGAAACACACCCGGCCGTGGAAAGGGTCTGGTATCCTGGGCTGCCGTCACACCCAGACCATGCGGTGGCGCGCGAGCAAATGCAGGGATTTGGCGGTGTGGTGAAATTTGCGGTGCGCGGTGGGCTTGATGCCGCCAGCCGGTTGGTCGATGCCGTTCGTCTGCCGCTGATGGCACCCAGCCTGGGTGGGGTAGAGTCGTTGATCGAACAGCCGGCGCTGATGTCTTATTATGAGCTGTCGACCGAAGAGCGGCTGCAGGTGGGGATCCGCGACAATCTGGTGCGGCTGGCGCTGGGTATCGAGGACAGCGCCGATCTCATCGCCGACCTGGCCCAGGCATTGGAGAAGGTTTGATGGCGGTTCCGTCGAGGAGAGCCGCACCCTCCAGGTGCGGCTTTCCTCGACGGAAGGCGACGCCGCTGCAAAACGATCACGTTTCCATCATGCGCAGGATGGCTTCATGGGCGGCCTGGACGTCCTGCAGGGTGATCTCGGTCCGGCGCGCGGCGATCATGTGGTTCACTGCCTCCAGACCGTACTGCTGCAGGCGATGAGGTCGCCCGCCAGCGTGGTCGATCACGAAGTTGAGGGCGTCTTCACGCCAGGTGTAGATACCGCGCACGGGCTCTTTGAGCAGTGTGCGCGCCTCCGACGGGCTGAATGGCTCCAGCTCGATCTCATTGAACAGGTTGAACCAGGGACTCTCCACCCGATCCCATTCTTTGCTGACACGCACACCGGCCACGACAGCACCCAGATTCTGGCTGAAATGCTCCATGAAGATGCGGCGCAGCTGCTGCTGCGTTAGCTGGTCATAATCGTTCATCGCATCGACTTCATCCATCAGCAAGATCATGCGTACGGTACGCGTTTCGGTCTCCTGCAGGCGGTTGATGATTGCGCGCAGGTCACGCCGCAGATCGCGGGCCGTGTATTCGGCCTGCACCGGTTGGTAGATCAGTGACAATCCCGCCAGTACGTTCGGGGCAACGGACTCCACCGTCGCTTCCATGATGCGGTGGAAGAATTCGTTTTCGGGCGTTCCTTCCAGATCGATCATCACCGGAACAAACCGATAGTCCGGGTCATTGGCTTCGCGCAGCTGGTCAGCCAGTTGGAACAGCATACTGGTCTTGCCGATGCGCCGCTCACCGTGGATCATGACACTGTTGTTATGTAAAATAGACAAGATGCGATTGAGCAGATCGCGGCGACCAAAGAACATGTCGCCACGGCGCACCGGCTCGCCCGACACGTAGGGATTGAACTTGCGTTCCAGCGCTTTGTACGGGCGCCGCCGGCCTTGATAGTAGACCGTGGTGCCAACTACGGTCGCTGCCAGGGTCATGGTCGCCAGGGCCAGGTAACCGTAGAAGGTGGACGCCTCCATCGTGATGCGCGTGCCCGGAAGCGTGATGCGTGCCACCGGCTGCTGCACGGTAATCGCTGCCGTCGCCGGCTCGGAGTAGTTCATGTCTTGGTCGAGCGCCTGCACTTCGAAGGTGTAGTTGCCCGGTGCAAGGGCTGGATAGCGGACGTTGAGACTGCGCGTGGTCATCCAATCGGGATTGTCAGGCAGGAGGCGGTAGCGATAGACGAGCGAGCCGGGCAGGGAGTTCAGATCACCCCCGCTGAAATTGATGCTCACGGGGTCGTCGGCCTGCAGCGTCACCGGCGTCTGATCGAACAGGATTCCGGTAATCATCTGAATGCGGCTCCAGGGTATACGTGGATCGGGTCGATAGCGGCTCAAGCCGTTCAGTGTGCCGATCCAGATCTGTCCCTGGGTGTCTTCGTACAACGAGATGACGAAATTGTCGACCAGGCCTTCTGATGTCTGGTAGCTCTGCCAGGATTGACCGTCGAAGCGGCTAACACCCCCTTCAGTGCCAATCCACAACGCACCCTGACTGTCCTGCGCCAGCGCCAGTACGCCGTTGGCCACCAGGCCATCGGCCACGTCGAAGGTATCCCACGAATCGACTGCGGGATCATAACGCACGACGCCGCTGGCCCACGTGCCAAACCACAGACTGCCATCGGCAGCTTCGAGAATCGTTCGGATATCTGCCACCGGCAGGGGTGAGTTGTCCGGTGTAAACGTCTGCCACGTGCCATCTTCGAGTTTGGCCAGGCCAGCATCGGTCCCCACCCACAGGCGCCCGGCACGATCGACGTGCAGCGCTTGAATGCGGTCACTGGGCAGACCGTGCGTGGTCGTATAGGTCGTCCATTGGCGCAGCGGCACGACACCGGCCGGCTGTCCGTCGGGTTGGTAGTGGCTCAAACCGGCGAATGTGCCCAGCCAGACACTGCCATCGCGGTCTGGTGCAATCGCGCGCACGGTGTTCCCTGCCAGACCATCACGCTGGGTAAAATGCGTCCACGTCCCATTCTTCTGAACCAGCAGACCGTCGCCGTTGGTGCCAATCCACATGGTACCTGCGGTGTCGCGCAGCAGGGCGGCGACGACGACCGTGGCTGGCACGTCGTTGATCGTCGTCGGCACATCGGTCCACTGCCGGCCGTCTGTCGACACCAGGCCAGCATCCTGGGTACCCACCCAGAGCTGACCCCTGGCATCTTCGGCCAGGGCGTAAATGCGAGTCGGCCGTCCACCAAACTTGTTGTTGGGAACCGTGTACCAGCGT
>JAYRNS010000600.1:0-2525 GCA_041912075.1 Anaerolineae bacterium | reverse complement strand
TCCCCTGGGTCTGGTAATGCTGGTCAACGCATACTATTACAACGGGCGTCAAGACCTGCGGCCGGCAATCGTGCTCTTTCTGGTATTTGCCCTGCTTTTGATCATTCGTGCGCAGCTGACGCAAGAAGAAGGTCGCTGGCACGATGAGGGTGTGCGCTATTCGCGGGACATCAGCTTCGACTTCTTGCGCGATGGCGCCATCTTTGCCATCACCGTCATTCTGTTAGCCTGGGTAATGCCCAATGCCGCCACCGGACCGGCGGTTAGTACCCTGGTCGAGCCCTTCGAGGGCACCTGGGAAACGGTGCGCCAGGAGTGGACCCGCCTGTTTGGCTCGCTCAATTACCAGCCGAGCAGCCTGGCGGGTGCGTTTGGCCGCAGCATGACCCTGTCGGGTCCGCGTTCGCTGAGCGATCGTATCGTGATGGATGTGCAGGCGCCGCAGGGTAATTACTGGCGAGGGGTGACATTCGACACCTACAATGGACGGCAGTGGTTGAACAGCGAGGCCGATACCATTACCCTCGAACCGGATGACACGAGTGTACTCTCCGCCCCCTATGCGGCACGCAAAACCATGACCGAGACGGTGACCACGTATCTGCGCGGTGAGACGGTGCTCTTTTCTGCTCCGCAGCCTCTGCGCGCGTCCCAGGCGGTGCGTGCCGATGTGGCGTATCTTTCAGCCAGTGACGCCAATGCGGCACTGTTTGGCATCCAGAATCCCGCCAACGCCAAACCGGTGGAAATTGCACGTATGCGCACCCGCCAGCCCTTCAAAGAAGGGGATTCTTACCAGGTTGTCTCGGCAGTAACCACGGCTGACGTCGAAACGCTGCGCCAGACCTCCACCAACTACCCCAGCTACGTCCGGGAACGATACCTGCAGCTGCCAGACACCCTTCCCGAACGGGTGCGCACGCTGGCGCAGCAGATCACACAGGATTCCGACAATAACTACGACCGTGCCGTTGCTATCCAGGACTATCTACGCCGCGAGATCAAGTACAATGAGAAAATCGCGGCACCACCCGAAGGCGTCGATGGGGTGGATTACGTGTTGTTCCAATCCAAAGAAGGGTACTGTGACTATTACGCTTCGGCCATGGCAGTGATGGCGCGCAGCGTGGGTATCCCGGCCCGCATCGTAGCCGGCTATGCACAGGGTGATTTCGAGCCAGAGCTGGGTGTCTACCGCGTACGTGAAGCCAACGCCCACTCCTGGGTCGAGGTCTTTTTCCCTGCCCTGGGGTGGATCGAGTTCGAACCGACCGCCGCTCAACCAAGCATCGTCCGGCCCAAACCGGCCGACAGCCAGACGCAAAATGACGAGTCTGCCTTGTTAGCGGAGCAAAACCGACAAACGCGCGAGAACCTGTTGGAACAGGAAGACAAGTTCGGTCAGGCCGATGAGACACCCGGCGAATTCACGGGGGGAATTGGCACATCGCTGGCCAGCCTGCCCACTGCCGGCCGCCTTGGTTTTGTCGTGTTGGGGCTGGTGTTGGTAGCTGCGGTTGGTTACGGCATCGTCCGCCTGCGGGGGCGACGCCAGACGCGCCCGGTTCAGGTGGATCCCGAGCTCTCGCTGCGGCTCTACGAACGGCTCGAACGTTGGGCGTCGCGGGTTGGGCTGGGACGCAGACCGTCGCAGACCCCGTTCGAACACGCGGCTATGCTGAGCCAAACCGTGCCGGACGGTGCCGCGCCGATCCAGCACATCACCGCCACGTACGTGCGCGAACAATTCAGCCCGTCAGCCGTGCCACCGGCTGAATTGGGTGCACTGTCGGGCGAATGGCTCAAACTGCAGCCGGTGCTGCGCCGCTACTGGAACCAGTACCGGACCCGTCTGCCGGTGCTCGAACGGTTCAAGCCGGCCCGCTGGTAGTTAGGGCTCGTAAAGGAATAACTTCCTGTGATTTGCCGGGCATTCCAGCCATAACGCCGGAAGTTATTCTTTTACGATGCCTTAGCTCTGTTTGCACTCGAGCAAAACGACCTGGGTCTCCTCCGGCAGGTCGCTGGCGCTAATCTTGAGCATCTCCTGGATGGGCGGCATAGGCAGCCCCATTTCCTTGAGGAATTTGTCCACCGGATCGAGAGCCAGCTGCGTGTACGGTGTCAGATAGTGCATGGGGATGACGACACTGGGCTCCAGCAGGCTGATGACCTCGGCCGCCCGCGCTGCGTCCAGCGTGTCACCGCCGCCCACGGGGATCAGCAAAATGTCGATTTTACTCATCGATTCGACCTGCGCCTGGCTGGGCACTTCTCCCACGTCTCCCAAGTGACAGACCGTCAGCTTGTCGAACTCAAAGACAAAAATCGTATTGTGTTCAGGAAGAACCGGTCGTTCACCTTTTTCCGCCCTTGCACGGTGATGCAGCGTAGAAATGCCGGTCACAAAGACGCCGCTAATTTCGTATTCCCCAGGGCCATTCAAAACGTGCGGCTCGCCTTTGACGCCCTGCACGTAGTTGTGTCCGGGCATGTCGTGACTGACGGTCACGATATCTGCGCGG
>JAYRNS010000599.1:0-2199 GCA_041912075.1 Anaerolineae bacterium | reverse complement strand
ATTTGTGCGGCTGCCCATCGGTGAAAGCCCCACCAGCACGATCGTGCCACCCGGACGTGCGGTGTCCAACGCCAACTCCTGCACGGCGGGAATGCCGCTCGCCTCGAAAACCATGTCGGCCCCCCGGCCGGTGGTGAGGTCGCGCACCGCCTGCGGAGCCTGCGGGCCGGACAGCACGACGTCGGTGGCGCCAAGCGACCGCGCCAGCTCGCCCTTGGCAGCGGTGCGGTCGATCGCCACGATACGTGCCGCACCGGCCAGGCGTGCACCCAGGATGATGCTCAGACCGACGCCACCCGCACCGAAGACGGCCACTGAGCTGCCGGGACGCACCGGGGCCGTGTGCAATACCGCGCCAACACCCGTCGTCACCGCACAACCAATCAGCGCGGCCACCGCAAAGGGCACCCGCGGGTCCAGGGTCACGCAGCTTTCCTGCGGTACCACGGTGTAATCGGCAAAACAGGCCAGGCCGCAGAAGTGGTAGACCGGCTGGCCGGTGAGGGAGAGTCGCGGTGTACCATCCAACAGCGTACCAGCCCACAAGGGCTCCGTATAGGTCGCGCACAGGCTGGGGCGGTCGTGCAGACAATAGAAACAGTGACCGCAGCTCGGCGCCCAGCTGAGGGCCACGTGGTCCCCAACCTGCACGCGGGTGACGTCCGGCCCCACCGCGGTGACGACCCCGGCACCTTCGTGGCCGGCCACCACGGGCAGGGGATGGTGTGTAGCACCGGTCACCAGGTGCCAGTCAGAGTGGCACACGCCGGCGGCCGCCATGCGTACCAGGACCTCCCCGGCACGCGGCGGCGCCAGGTCGAGGGTCGCGATTTGGAAGGGGGTTTCGATTGCGTGAAGCAGGGCGGCTCGTGTCTGCACCGTTCAAGCCTCCGGTTCATAACAGCATTACCAGCAGAAACGATAGGCATTATCAAGCTGAATGACGATTTTTTGGTCTGGGTGGTAGTCGTCGAACGCGCGTGAAAAAGTCGCTCTACCCGTCGTCGTGATTTGCAGCGCCCACAGGGCTGCGCGCCGGACATGCTCCAATACCAGGTCAATTTCGTAACCCTGATAAGTGCGCCAAAAATAGGTGTTGAATGGGCGATGAGCATAGAGATTACGTTTCAGAATTGAAGATACAATCAAGTTCTCGAACAGTGCACCACGATCATCGCGTGTCTCGAAAGGCATAAAACGGTTGATGACGGCGTTGCGCACGCCCAGGTCCCAGAAGTAGATTTTTTGTTTTGAATTTATCTCGCTGCGCAGGTTTCGTTCGAACGGTGGGAGACGAAACATGAGGAAATACTTTTCCAGGATACCTATGTACTGATCTACGGTGTTGCGGGACACACCGAGCTGGCTGGCCAGTTCGTTGAGATTGACAAGATTGCCAATCTGATGTGCGAGTAGATTGACCAGCTTGAGAAGGACCTGCGGTGCTTTCAGGTTTTCGATGAGGAAGATGTCTTTGTAGAGCGCACTGTCAAGAATATCTCGCAGCTTCGCCTCTTTGCCCGCCTGATCGGGCCTGTTTAGGACCTCGGGGTAGGAGCCATAGATCGCAAAGGAACGGACAATCTCATTCAGTCGGCCCTGTTGAGTTATCATCTCGGGAAACTCGAAAAAATCCCCAATGTCCAGGCCGACGTACTCTGCCAAAGTGATTGGCAGCAGCTCAACGAAGAACTTCCGACCGGCCAGGCTGTCGGTCAGGCCTTGCAGAAGGAGCAGTGACGACGACGAGGTCGCAACGACCTTGGTTGCAGGAAAGTGATCGTGGATCAACTTGAGCAGCAAATCGATACGCGGAAAGAACTGAATCTCATCCAGAAAGAGATACGCGCGTTGATCAGCCTTGAAACCCAGCTCACCAAAAACGCGACCCAGGCGCGCAGTCGATGGTTCGGCAAATATGGTCTGCGCGGTAGGGTCATCCAGAGTATACATGGCGCTGGGAGCGTCTTGGTTGAGACGGTTGCGCAATGTGTGTAGTAGCGTCGTCTTGCCCACGCGTCGTGGGCCGTAGACGATCAGTATTTCCGGTTCCTCCATAAGGGACCACAGGGTTTGCTCAACAAGGCGCGTGTACATGGCCCGATTATATCTCTAGCTATAAAAAATGTCAATAGAGTGAATAATTCTATAGGAAAATTGTCATTCGGGTTTGTCTTTTAGCAGGTAGCGCGTTCTGCT
>JAYRNS010000598.1:0-11339 GCA_041912075.1 Anaerolineae bacterium | reverse complement strand
CGGCCAGCGTGCGCAGTTCATTCAGTTCCTCCGGTGTGATCCCCTCGCCCAGGTCGTTGGGGTGGATGCCCACCGCGGCAAAGACGGCGTCGTACGTTTAGGCCAGGGCAATCCCCTGCCGGCTGGTCGGCAGATCGACCCCGATGGTGACGATACGCGCGACCCCTGCATCGAGGGCCCGCTGTACCACGGTTTCGCGGTCCTCATCGAAGGCGTGCCAGTTGAGGTGGCAGTGTGAATCGACCAGCAGCGGACGTTCGCCGGCTGCGTTGATGGGTGACGACGACATCACAGTCTCTCAGCGATCGATGCCGGCCAGGCGCAGACCGTCGTGCAGTATGGCCTGGACGGCATTCTCATCCATGGTTTCCGTGTAGACCCGAATCAGCGGCTCAGTGCCTGAAAAGCGGACCAACAGCCAGCCACCATCGTCCATGACGAACTGATAACCGTCGAGCGTGATCTTCTTGGTAACCCGCTTGCCGCCCAGGGTCTCCGGCTGCGCCTGGTCCAGCCGCTGCTGCGCCGCCCGGGCAAACGTTTGGTCGGGCAGCCGGTAGTCGATGCGATCATAGTAGTGCGGCCCGCCGACCAGATCGAACAGCATGGTCAACAGTTCGGTCGGTTTTTTGCCCGTACGCACCATCAAATCAAGCAGGTAGAGGTTGGCCAGAATGCCGTCGCGTTCGGGAACGTGGTTACGGAAGGCATAACCGCCGCTCTCTTCACCACCCAACATGGCATCGTGCTGGACCATGGCGGGCGCCACGTATTTGAACCCAACGCCTGTGTGAATCACCGGCACGCCGTAGCGTGCACCGAGCTTGTCCAGCATCGAGGTGGTGCTCAGGGTTTTGACAATAGGGCCGCGCTCGCCGCGAATCTCCAGGAAATACATCGCCACCAGGGCGTAAACCCGCAGCTGATCGACGAAGCGCCCGTACTCATCACCCCAGCCGCAGCGGTCGGCGTCGCCGTCCATGATGCACACCACGTCGGCACCAGCCGCGCGCCCGGCGGCCAGACCGGCATCGACGTTGGGTGGAATCGGTTCTGGTCGCAGCATTTCGGGGAAGATCGGGTTGCGTGCGCTGTGCACTTCCGTGATCGTCGTTTTGTCACCGCCTACCAGGTCGGTCAACCAGCCGGCACCGTTGCCCCACATCGGGTCGACCACGATCTTGAAGCCGGCCTGGCGAATCGGCGCCAGGTCCACCAGGCGGTGCAGTTGTTCGACATAAGCCGGGCGCGGATCGAACGGCATGATGCTCCCATTGTCGACACCCTGGCTGAAGGGCACACGCCGCACATCCGCGACATCGGCGGGGATACGGCGCTCGATTTCCTGCAGGCCGGCCGGGTCGATGGCACCACCGTTGGGATCACGCACCTTGAAACCGTTGTCGGTGGGTGGGTTGTGACTGGCCGTGATGTTGATGGCGCCGGCGGCGTTACGCACCTTTACGCCGTAGGCAATCGTCGGCGTCGGGATGCCACCGCCACAAAAATGCACCGGCACGTCGTTCGCGGCCAACACCTCAGCAACGGCCGTGGCAAAGTGCTCCGAGGCAAAACGGCGATCCCCGCCCACGACGATCCCCCGCTGGACGACCGCCGGCGCATAGGTCGCCTTGATGTATTCGGCAAACCCCTGCGTGCAGCGCCTTACGTTATCGAAGGTATAGTCCTCAGCAATCGCCCCCCGCCAGCCGTCCGTACCAAATTTGATCACGTGACCCATGCAATCGCTCCTTGATTCCCCAAGTCCGCACAACCCAAAACCCATTCGCGTAGATTTGCGCCATTAGCGCTTCATTCGCGTAATCTCCGTCACGTCGGCAAACCGCCGGCCGGCCTGCAGCGCTTCCAGATCGGACTGCACCATCATGGCCAGCAGTTCTGCAAAACTGACCACCGGTTCCCAACCGAGCAGCCGGCCGGCCTTGGTGGGGTCACCCACCAGGAGGTCGACCTCGGCGGGCCGGAAGAAACGCGGGTCGCTGACCACGTAATCTTCGTAGTTCAACCCTGCCACCCGGAACGCGACCTCGCACATGTCGCGGATCGAGTGCGTTTCGCCGGTGGCGATGACAAAGTCGTCGGGTGCGTCCTGCTGCAGCATCAGCCACATGGCGCGCACGTAATCGCCGGCGAAGCCCAAATCACGACGGGCATCCAAATTGCCCAGATGCAGTTTGTCCAACATGCCAAGCTTGATCGCCGCCACGCCGTGCGAAATCTTGCGTTCCACGAATTCCAACCCGCGCCGCGGCGAGCCATGGTTGAAGAGGATACCTGACGTAGCATGCAGACCGTAGGATTCCCGGTAGTTGACGGTTATCCAGTGACCGTAGACTTTGGCCACCCCGTATGGGCTGCGGGGATAGAATGGCGTGCGTTCGGACTGCGGCACTTCCTGCACCTTGCCGAACATCTCGGAGCTGGATGCCTGATAGAACCGAATCCGTGGATCGATGATGCGAATAGCGTCGAGCATGCGCGTCACACCGAGCGCCGTCGATTCGCCGGTCAGCACCGCCTGCTGCCATGACGTCGGCACAAAACTCATCGCAGCCAGGTTGTAGACCTCCTGCGGCCGGAATTCGTCCAGCGTTTTGATGATGGAAGCTTCATCCAGCAAATCACCCTGGACCAGCGTG
This sequence comes from Anaerolineae bacterium, assembly GCA_041912075.1. Taxonomy (GTDB): domain Bacteria; phylum Chloroflexota; class Anaerolineae; order SSC4; family Amarolineaceae; genus SSC4. The sequence goes on along the minus strand of JAYRNS010000598.1, from coordinate 8,679 downwards.
ATCTGGTCCTGAATGTGCTCGATACGATCCAGGTTGATCACGCTGATGCGGCGCATCATACCGATAACGTCGTAACCCTGCTGCAGCAAAAACTCGGCCAGGTAGGAACCATCCTGGCCGGTGATGCCCGTGATCAGCGCTCGTTTTTTCGTCATGCCGTACTCTGTTCTCCTGAAAATGACTAGGTCGATCGCGACGTGCGCTGTACGCGCTCGCGCCAGTCGTTCAACACGTCGCGCAGGCTGTCGGTAAATGGTATTTCCGGCCGCCAGCCCGTAACGGCGAAGAAACGCCGCGCATCACAGTAACTCACCGGCACGTCGGAGGGGCGCAGCCGCTCCGGATCGATTTCGACCTGGATGGGGCACGTGCTGGCATCCAGCATAAAATCGAGAATCGACTGGATCGAGTGCGCCTGTCCCGAGCCAATGTTGTAGGCCCCGCCGCTCGTACCATACTGGGTAGCCAGCCAGTATGCGCGTACCATGTCGCGTACATCGGTAAAATCACGCTGGTTGGACAGGTTACCGACACGCACGACCGGTGCATGCTGGCCGGCCTCGATTTCGGCAATCTGGCGGGCGAAGGCGGGCGCGGCAAAATCGTCACTCTGACCGGGACCGACCTGGTTGAATGGACGCACGCGGACAACATCCAGCCTGTAACTAAAAAAGTACTGCTGCGCGGTCAGGTCCTGCGTCGCTTTGCTCACACCGTAGGGACTATGGGGACGGAGCGGGGTATCCTCATCGATGGGCAGATCGGCCGGGTTGATCAGACCGTACATTTCGTTGGACCCAACGACCAGCGTGCGACAGGTCGGGGCATGCCGGCGCACCGCTTCCAGCAGGCTCAGCTGCGTCTGGACGTTGAGCTCGAACGTCACCCAGGGGTGTTCCCACGAGCCTCCGACATCGGACCAGGCTGCCAGGTGCAGCAAATAGTCCGGCCGCAAACGCTCGATGAGCTCACTCACCCACACGGGGTTACGCAGGTCACCCCGCCATAAGGTCAGCCGGTCACGCAGATGCAGAATGCGCCACTCGTGGCGGTGCACGATGCCATGCACCTCACAGCCGCTGTGTTCGAGCAGATAACTGGCTAAATGGCTGCCGGCAAAACCGGCGATTCCTGTAATCAGGGCGCGCATCATCATTCCTGAACTGGCTCGCACGTACAAAGCGGGCCATTATAGCGCAGGTTGCTGCGCTTCGCAAGACAATGCGCCAAATACTTAACCCCAGACTCCCATCACGCGGCCAGCGGCATCGTATGTGGTGACCGGCACCGCGGCCGCCGGGCTGGTCGGGTAGGCATCAGCAAACAACGTCCACACCATCAAATCGCGCAGCTCCCCGCCTGGCCACGGCTCACGCCGGTGTAGGGTGGCCTCATGCTGGTAACCCAGCTTGCGCGGGACCGCCGCGCTACGCACGTTGGCGACGTTGCAGTGAATCTCCATCCGATCGACGCCATGCACGCGGAAGGCGACCGTGGTCAACGCGGCGGCCAGCTCCGTGGCACAACCCTGGTTGATGTGGCTGACCCGAATCCAATAGCCGATCTCCAAACCGCGTGGCCCCACCCGCCCGTGCAACCCGGTACCACCCAGGACGAACAATTCGGCACGGTCGAAAACACCGTACACGAAATCCTCACCCCGGTCGAACTGGCTGCGCCAGTGACGGATGAGCTCGACGCGGTTCTGCAGCGGCTGCGGATCGTCCGCCGCCCACGGCATCCACGGCCTCAGGTGTTCCACACTGCTGTCCACTGCCTCTTTGAGCCGCATCGCATCAGTCGGGTGCCAGCACCTTAAGACCAAACGCGGCGTTTCGATCCGGTACGCCGGGCTCAAACCCGATTCAATCGTATCTTTCATCCGCCTAATCCGTTCCCCACGCAGTCGAACGCCAGTTCGGCGCTCCCAACGCCCCCTGCTCCCTACTCCCTACTCCGCCCATCCGTTCACCTGTTTTCCTGCCGCAGCAGCTGCTCCACCCGGCTGCCGCCGATGTTGTAGTAGCGCGCTTCCGGGTGGTGGACGACGATGGCGGCGGTGCTCTGCTCCGGCACCAGCTGGTAAGCCGTGGTCAAACTCATGCCCAACGCCGACTCGGCCGGCAGCAGGCGAAAGACAGCCTGGTGATCCTCGAGGTCCGGGCAGGCCCCATACCCCCAGGAATAACGTTTGCCCCTGGCGCCAATACCGAGCTCATGTTGGATGCGCGCGTGCAGCCAGGCTGCGGTGGCTTCTGCCGTCTGCACCGCCAGACCGTGGAAGTAGTACGCCTCGCTGTAGTCACCTGCGGTCTGCAGCGCCTCGAAACGCTGCGTCGCGACCTCACCCACGGTGACCACCTGCAGGGCGACGACATCGACGACGCCCGCAGACTGCGGTACAAAGTAGTCGCTGATACTCAGGTGCTCGTCGTCTTCCTGCCGCGGGAAAGTGAAGCGGGCGATTTCGCGCAGGTCGGCGGCTGCGCCGTTGCGCTTCTGCAGCGGTTCCGGGTCATAAATGACCAGGGCGTTCTCGGCGGCCTGGCAGGGAAAATAACCATAAACCGCCTGCGGCTGCAGCCACCCGCGTTTCTGTATTTCGGCCTGCATGGCGGCCAGCCGGGTATCGAACTCAACCTGCAGCGTCTCCCAGGCCGCACCATGCGCATTTTTGGCCCCCCACGACAGGCGGTAGAGTTCGTTCTTGTCGATAAACGGGTAAACCTGGAGTGGTGGAATCTGGCCAATCACGCGCACACCCCAAAAAGGCGGCGTTGGGATCTCGGCCGCGGTCAGGACGCGCGTGGCTGAACGGGTGGCAGCCGAGACCGGACCCGTATCCAGGGTGCGTCTCAGCTCCGCATACCCCTCGCTCAGGGTTCGTTCCAACAATGCCGGCCGGGCCGCGGCATTCAAGAGTGTATCGACCGTGTCCAGCCCCTCGAAGGCATCCTTGCAGTAGAAGACGCCCGCCGGATAGGGGACAGCTGCGGCGGCGTCAGCCTGTTCGACGAAGAGAATGCGCCGGCCAAAACGACGGTTGATCGCCGCGCCCCCCACCAGCACCGGAAAACTCAATCCCCGCTTGTGCAGCTCCTGCACGATCAGCGGCATCTGACGCGAGGTGCTGACGAGCAGGGCACTCAGGCCAATCGCATCGGCGCCCACCTCCAACGCCTTGTCGATGATGACGTTGGCGGGGACCTGCTTGCCCAGGTCGAAGACCGTGTAGCCGTTGTTGGTGAGAATCGTATTTACCAGGTTCTTACCGATGTCGTGCACGTCGCCGTAGACGGTGGCCAGCACGACCTTGCCCTTGGTCACACCCTCCTGCCGTTCGAGGTAAGTCTCCAGGCGGGCCACCGCCTTTTTCATCACCTCGGCCGACTGCAGGACGTACGGCAGGATCAGCTCACCCGCGCCAAATTTGTCGCCCACCTCTTTCATGGCCGGCAGCAGCACGTGGTTGAGCACCCACACGGGGTCGTGCGCTTCCACGGACGTGCTGACCAGCTCTTCGACCCCCTCCTTCTTGCGGTGCACGATTTGCCAGTGCAGCTTTTCTTCGGTGGTCATGCCCTCTGTGGGATCGGCTTCGGCTTTGCGTTCGCCTACATCGCCGGCGTGTTCCTCGAAGTAGTGGATGTAGCGTGCCAGGGCATCGGGCCGCCGGTTGAAGATCAGGTCTTCGCACAACTCACGCAGGTCGGGTGGGATCTCGGCGTAGGGTGCCACGTGTTTGGGGTTGACGATGGCCATGTCGAGACCGGCCTGGACGGCGTGGTACAGAAACACACTGTTGAGCGGTCCGCGCGCCGCCATGGTCAGCCCAAACGAAAGGTTGCTGACGCCCAACGAGCATAACACGCCCGGCAGCCCCTGTTTGATCGCCCGGATGCCATCGAGCGTCTCGACCGCGCTGTTGGCAAACTCGGGATCGCCGGTCGCCAGGGTAAAAGTGAGGGCATCGAAGATCAGCGCATCCGCTGGCAGCCCGTACTCGCCCACGGCGATGTCGTAGATGGCCTGGGCGGCTTCCAATTTGCGCGCCGCCGTCTTGGCCATCCCGGCCTGGTCGATGGTCAGGGCAATGACGGCTGTGCCGTGTTCTACCACCAGCGGGAGCACGGTGTCCATCCGTGTACGCCCACCCTCCAGGTGCACCGAGTTGACGATCGGGCGACCGGGGTAGTTTTCCAGGGCAATCTTCATAACGTCGGCTTCGGTCGAGTCGATCACCAGCGGGGCATCGATCGACTGGGCCAGCAGCCGCACCGTGGTGCGCATCTGGGCCGCTTCGTCCGCTCGCTCGGTGAGCGCAACGCAAACGTCGAGGGTATGGGCACCGCCATCGACCTGTTCATGCGCGATCTGCACCAACCCGTCGTAGTCGTCGGCCAGGAGGAGGCGCTTGACGATCTTGCTGCCCTGGGTGTTGATGCGCTCGCCGATCAACATCGGTGCCGGTTCTTGCACCAGACCGGTGGCACGCATGGCCGAGGCCACGGCTGGGGTAAACCCTTGCTGGCTGCGGATGCGCGCCAGGCCAGGTGCAGTCGTCCGCACGGGAGCCACCTGCGCCACCACTTCGGCCAGATGCGCCGGCGTGGTGCCACAGCAGCCGCCCACCACATTGACACCCAGTTCACGTACGAACTCGCCCAGGACCGCTGCCAGCGGCGCTGGTTCCATTGGGTAAACGGCCTGCCCATCCACGTTGAGCGGCAGACCCGCGTTGGGTATCACCGAGATCGGGCGATTGGTATTGGCGCACAGGTAACGAACTGGCTCGCGCATGTAGTCGGGGCCGGTGGAGCAGTTCAGACCAATGACGTCGATCGGCAGGGCGTTGAGAATGGTCAGCACAGCGGCAATGTCGGTGCCCAACAGCATACGGCCAGTGACGTCCAGCGTTACCTGAACCTGCAAGGGGATGCGTACGCCGGTCTGCCGGAAGTAGCGGTGGATTCCGGCCACTGCGGCTTTGACCTCGAGAATATCCTGCTGGGTTTCGAGCAGCAGCACATCGACGCCCCCTTCGACCAGACCGCGCGCCTGTTCGGCAAAGACGTCGGCCAGCTCCTGGAAGGTGACGTTGCTCAAGGCGGGGTCGGAGGCACTGGGCAGGTAGCCTGTGGGGCCCATCGAGCCGGCCACGTAGCGGGGGATGCCGGTTTCACTGGCAAAACGATCCGCCACGCGCCGTGCCAGCTGGGCCGCGGTGCGGTTGAGCTCGACAATCTGGTCCTGCAGGCCGTATTCGCGCATCGTCAGCCGGTTGCTGCGGAAGGTATCGGTTTCGATCACCTCGCTGCCAACGGCCAAAAACGAGGCGTGAATGGACTCGATCAGGGAGGGTTTGCTGACGACCAGGTGGTCGTTGTTGCCCCACTGTTTCTCGCCGCCGAAGTCGACCGCCGTCGGCTCGAACTTCTGGATGCTGGTGCCCATCGCACCGTCGTAGACCAGGATGTGGTCACGCAGTGCATGCAGGTAACGATCGTTCGTATAAGGCAGTGTCCTCAAGGCTGGCGTTCCTTTCAATGAGAGCCTTCGAATAACCAATTCGAGCTTACTTTCCGAGGCTCGTATCGAGTCATTCGGATAGGCTCTAGGTGGTCAGTCAATTATAAGCACCTTGACGGTGATGGCAAACCAGTCGGTTGTAACAGACCTGTATGGCCTGCCGTCATGGGTAATGTAGGCCCGGTGTAGTCCGGGATTATTTTTGTCTCGCACAGACACGAATGACACACCCATACCGTTTCCAAGATGAAACCTGTGCGCTGTCAACGCTGCAACGTGCAGGTTTCACCTTGCAGGCGGTCGAATGTGACCCTTTGCCGGACGTGCTTTCGCGCCTGCCGAGCTGATTTTGGAGGAGTCAGTCTATGTCTGGCTATTTCAAGCCGTTGCAGCGGTTGGCTTATGCCGCCGTTGTCATGTCGCTCGTGCTGTCTTCGCTGCTGCCGGCGGTTGCCCATGCCGCACCGGCTATGCAGCCGGCCGGACCTGGCCGCGCAACCATGCCACGCACTCCCATCGAGGTGACGCTCACGATCGACAAAGCGCCACCCCTGGGCGCTGTCGCAACCGTCACCTGTGTGGCAACCACGTCCGAAGCCGCGCCGGATACGACAATGCAGATCGAGCTGCCGTCAGGGGCGCAAACCGACGCCGGTGAGACCCGCTGGCAGGGTGATCTGGCGATCGACCGGCCGGTGACGCTGTCGGCCCAGGTGCGTTTCAATACGTTGGGTGATACGACCATCACCTGCCGGGCGCTGCGGCCCATCGATGCGAACAATGCCTGGGGTGACCTGAAAGCGGTATACTTATCGATCGGCACCGATCAAAGCCACTTCGGTTTTGCGCCCATCGCACCGGCTAACCAGGTGCATCCGGGCGGTCTCAAGACACCCGGAGATGGCGAGCTCGTGGACGAGTCCCAGGTCAACAGCACACCCTATGATCCCAACCGGGTCGTGCCACCCCCACCGGCGAAGGACCCGGCGCCGCCGGCTGAACCGTATGTCCTGCCCGCGGCCTCGTCCAGCCCGCAGCCCGAGCCGGCCAAGGGTACCAGCCCGGCGGTGGAAGTGGCTGCGCCGGCCGCCGTACCACCAGCCGCCGTCGCGCCGAGCCAACCGGCCGCCGAGGTGCCCACTGGGGACCTGACCGTTACCGGCAACTGGGCCTATTTTGACCGGAACGACAACTATGTCGGTGCGCTGGAGATGCTGGTCGAGCTGGTGCGCGGTGATAACTACGGCCACCTGGCCTGGTGCTTTACCGACTTGGGTGGGAATTACTCGTGTGGCCCGGTGGCGAATCCCGGCGGTGTGGGCGTGCGGACGCTGCTGCACTCCTGGACCAACTACAACCCCAACCCCGACACCCTGGCCGTCGTCAACCCCGACTGGGGAACGAGCAATGCAATTGGCAATAGCTTTAGAACCCAGACTGGCGTGGTTGTGTTCCCCGACGGCACGCACGATATCGGTGCCTGGTACGTGTTCAACAACGACAACTACGAGCGAGCCTACTGGACACAGCGCGATCTGAACGAGACGTGGCGCTACATCAACTTCAACGGCGGTGGTGGTTATGCCGGCCCAACCACCGTTCAGTGGAAGATCGACAGTACGGACGGCACGTACTACAATCCTGGCGGCAACGTGCACCTGGCCGGCGTCGATCCGCTGTCACCCCTGGGTGTCGTCGCCAAGCACGAGTACGGCCACAACGTCATGTACAACATCTATGGCAACTACATGCCGCCCAACCCGAACTGCAATCCACATACGATCCAGGGCTCGACGAGCCAGGGCTGCGCCTGGACCGAGGGCTGGACTGAGTTCCTCTCGTCGGCCGTCAATAACGATCCGACCTTCTACTGGCCCAGTGGTGCTTCGCTCAACCTGGAGAACCCGACCTGGGGCTCCTACGGATGGAGCGACGGTGACACCGTCGAAGGACGCGTGGCCGGCGCGCTCTGGGACATCTTCGACAGCAACAACGACGGCGACGATACCTACTCTGACGGCACGTTTGTGAACCTGTGGGAGGTATCGTACAACGTCAATGACAATGTGATGAGCGATTTCTGGTTCCATTGGCGGACGCGCGGGCACAGCAACGTGAGCTGGGGGCCGATCATGGACCTGTACCAGAACACGATCAACTACCGCAGCGGACCGGCCAACGACGACTTCAACAACGCCCAGGCCTTCGCTAGTGTGCCGTTCAATGTGTTCGGCCTGAATACGACCGGCGCGACGACGCAGGGTAATGATCCGGCAACTCCCTGTGCGTCGTACTCGTACCCTCGGCAGTCACGCAGCGTCTGGTACGTGTACACGCCGTCGATTACCGGCAATTACAGCGTCAACACCATCAGCAGCAACTACGACACGGTTCTGTCAGTGTGGACCGGTTCGTGGGGCTTCCTGACCAACCAGGCCTGTGACGATGACAGCGGTGGCAACTGGACGTCGTCGTTGAACGTGACGATGTATGGTGGCACCGCGTACTACATCGAGGCGATGGCATACGGCGACGGCAGTGGCGGCTCGCTCAATATGGCAGTAACGCTGCTGCCACCGCCCAACGATGATTTCGACAATGCGTTTGCCGCCACTGGCACTTCGTATGGCGACTACCAAAACACGATCAATGCCACAACGGCGGCCGACGATCCCTCTTTTGCCTGTGGTATTTACCATAATGGCCAGGGTTCACATTCGGTGTGGTACACGATTGCCTCGCCCTACAACCGCGTGCTGACGGCCGACACGCTGACCAGCAACTATGACACGGTGCTGGCGGTCTGGACGGGCAGCCGCGGGGCGCTGAGCCTGGCGGCGTGCAACGACGACAGTGGGGCCACATACCAGTCGTTGACGCAGGTGGCTTTGCAGGCGGGCACCCTCTACCACATCGAGGCGCTCGGTTATGGCACAAGCAGCGGGGCGCTCAACTTCGCCACCAGCCTGGGTCCGATCTGCCCCGACTTCGTGGCGCCGGCCGGTGTGGGGGTGGAGGACGTCAGCCTGATCGCCGGCATGTGGGGGCAAAGCGCCGGACCGCCGTATGACTACGATGGCGACGGTGTCATTACGGTCTATGACATTGCCCAGGTAACGCCGCTGTGGGGACAGAACTGCCTGGCAGTCG
>JAYRNS010000597.1:0-6614 GCA_041912075.1 Anaerolineae bacterium | reverse complement strand
TTCAAGACGCCGCTCTACCAGCAGTGGGGCAATACCCTTTACCAGACGGCCATCGTGCCGCAACACATCTGGTCGAAGATGTCCAAAGACGACATTGTCGCGGGTGCCAATGAGAAGCCGGTTGGATCCGGTCCCTATCTCTTCGACAGTTACGATCAGAGCCGGATGGTCTGGGCGAAGAATGACAACTGGTGGGGCAAAGACGCCGTGTCCTGCGATCCGGCGCCCAAACGCATCGTCGACATCGTCAACGGCAGCAACAACGTGGCGCTGGGTCTGGTGCTGCAGGGCGGGCTCGACCTGAGCAACAACTTCCTGCCAGGTGTGGCCACGCTGGTCAAGGGGGGATACGGGGTGCAAACCTACTACCCCGAAGCGCCGTACATGCTCTCGGCCAACACGGCCTGGCTGCTGATGAACCTGACCAAAAAGCCGATGGACGACGCCGCATTCCGCCAGGCGGTGGCTTATGCCATCGATGCCGACCAGATCGTCTCGGTCGACTACGGCAACATCGTCCAGAAGGCCAACCCCACCGGCTTGCTGCCCATCTGGGATCAGTACGTCGATCAGGCCGTCGTCGATGAACTGGGCTTCAAATACGACCCTGACAAGGCCAAGGAGATCCTGGCCACTGCCGGCTACAAGGACGTCAACAACGATGGGTTCGTGGAAGCGCCGGACGGCTCGGCCATTGCCTTGAAGGTCAACAACCCCAATGGCTGGACCGACTGGATGGAGGCCAACAAGATCATCGTCAACGGTCTGAAGGCGGTTGGCATCAACGCCGAGTCGAACTTCCCGGATTATGGTGGTTACCTCGACCAGCGCAACCAGGGCACGTTCGACATGATGATCGCCAACGACGCCCAGATGAGCAACACACCCTGGACCTACTACAACTGGATGTTCCAGCACCCGGTGGCCGACGTAGCGACGCTGCAGAACGGCAACTATGGCCGATACGATAACCCCGAAGCTTTCAAGCTGGTCGACCAGCTGGACCAGGTCAAAGTCGACGACATCGCCGGGATGAAGGCGGTGATGTCGCAGCTGCAGAAGATCCAGCTGACCGACATGCCGCTGATCCCGATGTGGTACAATGGCGCGTGGGCCCAGTACAGCAATGCGGTCTGGACCAACTGGCCGTCATCGGCCGAGACCAGCAATCACTACCTGCCGGTCACCTGGCGTGGTTATTGGAATATGACCGGTATTCAGATGCTGTGTGATCTGAAGCCGGCACCCGCACAATAACGACAACGATCACCGCCCCGCCGGGCGCGGCGGGGCGGTGAATGGCCAAACACCAGGAGGCGCAGTGAGACGGTATTTTCAGCGCAAACTGCTCATTTACGCCCTCACCTTCGTGCTGGCGGTAACCATCGATTGGGCCATCCCGCGTTTCATGCCCGGCAACCCGATCGACATTATGCTTGCGCGCTTAGGGACCCATGGGCCGGCCGCGGTCGAAGCGGTACGCTCCTATTTTATGCAATCCTTTGGTCTGGATCTGCCCATCTGGCAGCAGTATCTGAGTTTTTGGAACGCGCTGTTGCACGGCGACCTCGGCCGCAGTGTCTATCTCTTTCCGCAGCCGGTGATCAAAGTCATCCTGCAGGCGCTGCCCTACGACCTGGCGCTCCTGCTGCCGGCCATCCTGCTGAGCTGGTTTGCCGGTAATTATGCAGGGGCGTACGCCGCACGCAACAAATGGCTCGACAATACGGTGCTGCCGGTTGGGTACATTCTGACGGCCACGCCCTACATGTGGCTGGGCATTTTGCTGGCCTGGCTTTTCGGTATCGTGCTGGGTATTCTGCCCATCTCTGGTGCCTACAGTTATGCGATTGCACAGCCGAGTTTGTCCTGGACCTTCATCAGCAGCTTTTTGCAGCACTGGTTTCTGCCCTTCATCTCGCTGTTTTTGGTGATGTTTGGCGGCTGGGCGATCGGCATGCGCAACATGATCATCTACGAACTCGAGGCCGATTATTCCCGTTATCTCGAAGTGCTCGGCGCACCGCGCAGCCTGGTTCGGCAGTACGCGTTTGGCAACGCCAAACTACCGCAGATCACTGGTTTGGCGCTGTCACTGGGTGTCATTGTGTCGGGCGCACTCGTCACCGAGATCGTGTTCTCCTACCCGGGGATCGGTTATCTCATCTTGCAGGCCATCCTGAACCAGGATTATTTCCTGCTCCAGGGCTGCTTTCTCTTCATCATCATCGGTGTCCTGGTGGCTAATTTTGTCATCGACATCGTCTACGTGCGCGCCGACCCCAGAACGCGCCTGGGCATGCAAGGAGAAGGCGCATGACCACCATCGACGCCAAAGCGCCGCACAAGCAGAATGAAATCCTCTACTTTGCCCTGCGCAACAACAAACTGCGTATCGGTCTGGCGATTCTCCTGTTCTTCCTGCTGCTGACGTTCGTCGGGCCGCTGCTGACCGACTACGATCCTAACGCCTACGTCAACCCGATGGGTGCCCAACCGCCGTCGTCCGAGTATTGGCTGGGCACGACGACGTTCGGGCAGGATGTTTTCACCCAGTCGGTGTATGGGCTGCAGGCGACGTTTTTTGTGGGCATCGTTGCCGGCGGCCTCAGCACCTTGATCGGCATCGTGGTTGGTTTCGTGGCCGGCTACAAGGGTGGTTGGGTCGACGAACTCCTCAACATGATGACCAACATCGTCCTGGTGATCCCGGCGTTGGCCGTGCTGCTGGTGATTGCGGCCTATCTCGAGGTGCGTAACATCCTGACTGAAAGCATCTTTATTGCCCTGTTTGCCTGGCCATGGGCGGCGCGCGCCATCCGGGCACAGACATTTTCACTGCGCACGCGCGAGTTCGTGGACCTGGCCCGTTTGAGCGGCATGCGCTCCTGGCGGATCATCTTCGGCGAGATCGCACCGAACATGTTATCGTACCTGGTTCTGGTTTTCATCCTGCAGTTTGGCGGTGCCATCCTGACCGCCGCGGCGCTCGATTTCATCGGGCTGGGTCCAACCAACGCCGTATCGCTTGGCCTCATGATGAACTCGGCCGTCCTCTGGAGTGCGTTGATGCTCGGCATGTGGTGGTGGTTCATCCCGCCCGGTCTGGCGATTACGGCGATCGTGGGTGCGTTGTACATCATGAACGTGGGGCTGGACGAAGTCTTCAATCCAAAACTGAGGGAGATGTGACATCGTGAGCCTGCACGTCGAGAATCTGACGGTTTACTACCAGACCTTGCGCGGTGACGTCCAGGCCCTGGAGGACGCGACCCTGGATGTCGCCGATGGCGAAATCATGGGTTTGGCCGGCGAATCGGGCTGTGGCAAGTCGACCTTCTGCAACAGCCTGATCTACCTGCGACCGCCGATGCGTCTCGTTCGTGGCCGGGTCGTGCTCGACGGCGAGACGTTGCCGGTGCAGGATATGGCGGCAATGAACAGCGATCGCTTCCGAAGGATCTCCATCATCCCGCAGTACGCCATGAACGCCATGAACCCCACACGCAAGATCGGCCGCATGGTCGCCGAGCTGCTGCGCGCCCGCCAGGTCAATTTCGAGGAGACGCTGCCCGAACTGCAGCGGCGGCTGGACCTCGTCAATCTGTCACCCGACGTACTCGACATGTACCCGATCGAACTGTCGGGCGGTATGAAACAGCGAATGGTGATGGTGCTTTCGACGCTGCTCAACCCGTCACTGCTGATTGCCGACGAGATCACGTCAGCGCTCGACGTCTCGACCCAGAAGGCGGTGACCGAGATGCTCGTGGAATTCCGCGACCGGGCGTTTGTCAAAAGCATCATCGTCATCACGCACGACCTCTCGATCCTGCACCAGATGGCCGACAGCATCCTGGTGATGTACGCCGGGCAAATGGCCGAAAAGGCGCCGGCCGGGACGATCGTCCACGCACCCCGCCATCCCTATACGAAGATGCTCATTTCATCGCTGCCGGAAGTCGGCGTACGTTTTGCGGAAAAACGGCTGGCGGGTATCCCGGGCAGCCCGCCGCTGCTGCTCGATCCACCGCAGGGCTGCCGCTTTCGCGACCGCTGTCCGGTCGCCTTTGCCAAATGCCTGGAGGTGCCACCGTTCGTCGAGGTCGAAAAGGATCACTTCGTTGCCTGTTGGCGGGAGACGGCAGCCGATGCTCAAGCTTGACGAGCTCTCGAAAGAATACCACGTCGGGACGTTTGGCGGTAAGGTGCTGCGTGCGGTCAGTGGGGTCAGCTTCGACGTCAAGGACGGTGAAGTGGTGTCGCTGATCGGCGAAAGCGGCAGCGGCAAAAGTACCATCGGCAAAATGATCCTGCACCTGACCTCGATCAGCCGCGGGACGATCACCTTCGACGGCGTGGACGTGGGCAGTCTCAAGGGCCAGGCGCTGAAAGACTACTACTGCACCGTGCAGGGGGTGTTTCAGGACCCTTTCAGCTCGTTCAACCCGATCTTCAAGGCCGACCGGGTGTTCGCCAATATCCGCACCGCTTTTTTCCCTGGCACCAATGGGCACGAATGGCGTGAGAAGGTCGAACAATCGGTCCAGGCGGTCGGCCTGAACCCGGCGCACGTGCTGGACAAGTATCCGCACCAGCTCAGCGGTGGCCAGCTGCAGCGCTTTTTGATTGCACGCGCCCTGCTGCTGGACGTCAAGTTCCTGGTGGCGGACGAGATCATCAGCATGCTTGATGCCTCGACGCGCATCGACGTTCTGAACCTGCTGGCCGACCTGAAGTCGCGCGGGCTGTCGATCTTGTTCATCACCCACGATCTCTCGTTGGGTTATTATATCAGCGAGCGCGCCGTGATCCTCTACCGCGGCAACGTGGTCGAGATGGGCGCCAGCGAAAGGATTTACGGCAACCCGCTCCACCCTTACACACGCATGCTTATGGCATCGGTGCCGCGTCTCAACATGAAGTGGAACCACGGCACCGCCGAACCGCCAGTGGACTTACCTCGCGACGCCGATCAGTGCCATTTTGCCGATCACTGCCCCATTCCTGCCGCGGAACATGCACGCGCCACCCAACGCCCACCCCTGGTCGAGGTCGAACCCGATCACTTCGTGGCGTGCTGCCGGTACCACATTCTGCGTTCGTAGTGCGCACTTTAGTGCGCTGAAGCAAGCCCAGTTCGTAGTGCGCACTTCAGTGCGCTGAAGCAAGCCCAGTTCGTAGTGCGCACTTTAGTGCGCTGAAGCGCCCACTACAAGCCCGGCGTTGGCCTTGACGAAGTCGACCACCTCATCGACGTAGGCAAAGGCCAGACACACGACCGTGTCGGCACCGCCGTAGTAGAGGGCGATGCGTCCGGTGTCACCATCCACCAGGGCGGCGCAGGGAAAGACGACGTTAGGCACGTCGCCCACGCATTCGTAGAGCGTTTGCGGGGACATCAGGTAGGGTTCGGTGCGGTGCAGTACTTTCCACGGTTGTTCGAGGTCCAACAGGGCGGCACCGAAGCTGTACACAAAGCCGTTGCACGACGTCAGCACGCCGTGGTAGAACAGCAGCCATCCTTCCTGGGTCTCGATGGGTGTGGGCCCGGCGCCGATTTTGGTGCTCTGCCAGCCGGCGATCGGTGCCATGACGAAACGATGTTTACCCCAGTAGACCAGGTCGGGGCTCTCGCTGTAGAACATGTCGCCAAACGGCGTGTGACCGCGGTCGCTCGGCCGGCTCAACATGGCGTAGCGGCCGTTGATCTTGCGCGGAAAGAGCACGCCGTTGCGGTTGTAGGGCAAAAAGGCGTTTTCGAGCTGCACGAAGTTGACAAAGTCGTACGTGTAACCCAGCCCGATGGTCGGACCGTAGTAGCCGTTGCACCAGGAGACGTAGTAGCGGTCTTCGATCCAGCAGACGCGCGGGTCGTAGCGGTGCTCGAAGTGCGCCATCTCGGCATCGACCCGGTTGAACTCGATGGGCCGGGGATCGATCTGCCAGTTTACACCGTCGGCACTGAACCCGCTGTGGATGTTCATCGTGCGCGCCCGGTCGTCGCAGCGGAAAACGCCGGCAAAGCCTTCGCCAAAGGGCACGACGGCGCTGTTGAAGATGCTGTTCGACGTGGGGATGGCGTCACGCGGGATGATCGGGTTATCGCGGTAGCGCCAGACCACGTCGTGGCTATTTGCTGGCCGGTCCTGCCAGGGTAAGTTTGCCAGTGCTGGGCTTGCGATCAACAAAGACTGCGACACGTATGATTTTCTCCTTCATAACTCGGGCGGTTGCCAGCCACTGAGTGCCTGTTCCAAGGCATAGGCTGTCGCGAGCGCCACGTCGTCGCGCCAGGGTTGGGCGACGACCTGTACGCCGATCGGCAGCCCCTCCGCTGAGGTGCCACCGCGTACCACGGCGGCCGGATAACCGGTCAGACTGTAGGGCAAGGTGTAGGGAATCCAGCCGCCATCGCTGCCGTGCGGCGTGGCCGGCCGCTCGGCCACGGGGGTGAGGATCACGTCGTAGTCGGCCATAAAACCGATCAGCGCGCGGCGGAAGCGGTCCCACGTAAACAGGTGCTGTTCGACCGCCGCGCTGCTCAGAACCACTGCGCCATCCGGCACCCACTCATCGGCCGAGGCCGATTCAGGTCGCTGCCAATAGTGCCG
>JAYRNS010000596.1:0-1663 GCA_041912075.1 Anaerolineae bacterium | reverse complement strand
GGCCTGGGGTGGCACACGTATCCTGATGCAGGGCGGTCACAACCCCGACCTGCGCATCGGCTGGTACGAGGACCTGCTGCGTTGGTTGAAGACGACTTATCCCGAAATCGAGCTGGACTGTTTCAGCCCGTCGGAAATCGAAAACATCGCGCGGCTGGAAGGCATGACGATGGAAGAGGTCCTGCGGCGGCTGCAGGCCGATGGTTTGGACGGGTTGCCGGGAGGTGGCGGTGAAATCCTGGACGACGAGGTCCGGCAGCGCGTCACGCCCAAGAAGACGCGTACCGGTGCCTGGCTCGAGGCCATGCGTATCGCCCAACGCCTGGGTATGACGACCTCGGCGACGATGGTGATTGGCCTGGGGGAAGAGCCGCGGCACCGGGTCAATTCACTGCACAACCTGCGCAGCCTGCAAGACGAAAGCCTGGCCGCACACGGCAACGGCTTCACCGCCTTCATCATGTGGACCGCGCAGCTGAGCCAGACCAACAGCCTGGGTCGCAGCCGCCACCGCGCCCGTTACGGCGCCGGCTATGACGAATACCTGCACACCAACGCCTTTGCCCGCATCTACCTGGACAATTTCCAGAATTTCCAGGCCAGCTGGCCAACCCAGGGTGTGGAGACGGCACGGCGTGCCCTGTACGCCGGTGCCAACGACTTTGGCAGCACGATGCTGGAAGAAAACGTGGTCAGCGCGGCCAGCGCCTACAGCGAAGAAAACCCGCGCATGACCGTGTACGACCTGCACCAGCAGATCCGCCAGGCCGGTTTTGTGCCGGCGCAGCGTGACAGCCGCTATCGCACGGTGCGCAGTTTCGACCGCGTGGTCAGCGAGGCCGAGCTCGCGCCGCAGCCGTTTGTCACGCGCCTGACGGCTGAACGCACAGGTCCTTTCGTGCCGCTGGCGGCACTCACTGTGCCGGAATCGGCACTCACTGTGCCGCTGGCGGCACTCACTGTGCCGGAATCGGCACTCACTGTGCCGGAATCGGCACTCACAGCTTGACGAGCTCGAGCCTGACATGCAGCGTATCAAAACCTTTCTCGAGATGATCAAGTTCGAGCACACCATCTTCGCCCTGCCCTTTGCCTACCTGGGGATGGTGCTGGCGGCGAACGGCTGGCCGGCGTGGTCGCAGTTCTTTTGGATCACCCTGGCCATGGTGTCGGCGCGTACGCTGGCAATGGCGGTCAACCGGGCGGTCGACGCCAATCTGGATGCGCGCAACCCGCGTACGGCCAATCGACCGATTCCACGCGGTGAGATCAGTTTGCGCACAACCTGGCTGTTTGCCGCGGTTTCGCTGCTGGTGCTGACCTTGAGCGCGTGGATGCTCAACGACTTCGTCGTGCGTCTGCTGCCGCTGGCGGTGCTGGGGCTGGTGGGTTACAGCTACACCAAACGCTTTACCTGGCTGAGCCACTTCATCCTGGGGGCCGTCGACGGCGCAGCGGCGGCGGGCGCATGGGCTGCGATCACCGGCAACCTGAGCAACCCGATTCCGTGGATGCTGTGGTTTGCCGTCACGGTGTGGATTGCAGGGTTTGACCTGATCTATGCCAGCCAGGACGTGGACTTCGACCGGCAGGAAGGTCTTCACTCCTTCCCGGCACGTTTTGGGGTGCCGGCCGCGCTGCAGCTGGCACAGCTGTGCCATGT
>JAYRNS010000595.1:0-3125 GCA_041912075.1 Anaerolineae bacterium | reverse complement strand
TCCACCTTGTATTCGGTGCGGGCATTGCGGATGGCACGCACCAACCCCTGCACCCGTTCGAACTGCAGTTCCCCCGTGGGGTCAACCGCCGCGGTGTCTGTGGCCGGCCATGGTGCGATGATTAAGGCTGCAGGCCAGGTACGACCTCTGGCTTCGACGGCTGTTTTCAGATGCTGCCACAGCTCTTCGGTCACGAATGGAATGAAGGGGTGCAGCAGCCGCAGCGCCTGGTCGAGCACGGTCACCAGCGTGTCGGCCGCGGCGTAGGCCGTGCGCGCATCGGCCAACTCACCCTTGGCAATCTCGATGTACCAGTCGGCATATTCGCTCCACAGAAACTCGTACGTCTGGCGGCCGGCTTCGCCGTACTGGTGCGTTTCGAACAAGCGCGTGGCATCGTCGATCGTGTGCTGCAAGCGGCTGCGGATCCAGCGCTGCGCCAGGGTCCAGTCTGCCGGCTGCGTAGCGGGCAGGTCGGGCAGCTGCTCGAGGTTGGACAGCACGAAGCGCGTGGCGTTCCAAATCTTGTTGGCAAAGTTGCGGTTACCCTTCACCCGTTCCAGGCTCAGGTTCATGTCGTTGCCGGGTGACGAACCGGTCAGCAGGGTAAAGCGCAGGGCATCGGTGCCGTACTCATCCATGACCTCGATGGGATCGATCACGTTGCCGATCGTTTTCGACATCTTACGTCCCAGCTCGTCACGCACGATGCCGTGCAGGTAGACGGTTTGGAACGGCACGTCGTCGGTGAACATGAGGCCCATCATGATCATGCGGGCCACCCAGAAGAACAGGATGTCGTAACCCGTTTCCAGGATTGATGTCGGATAGTAACGGCGCAGGTCGGCAGTGTCATCAGGCCAGCCCAGCGTACTGAACGGCCACAGCCCCGAGCTGAACCAGGTATCGAGCACGTCCTCGTCCTGGTTGAGTTCCACCGCGTGTCCGTAGTGTTTCCCGGCCTGGGCCACCGCAGCCTCGACGGTGTGCGCCGCAAAGGCTGTACCATCCGGCCCATACCATACCGGGATACGGTGCCCCCACCACAGCTGGCGGCTGATACACCAGTCGCGCAGGTTTTCCAGCCAGTTGTAATAGACCTTGGCAAAACGCTCCGGCACGATCTTGATGCGCCCGCTGCGCACCGCGGCCAGCCCCATCGCCGCCATCGGCTTCATGTTCACAAACCACTGTTTGCTCACCAGCGGCTCGATGACTTCGCCGCCGCGCTGCGACCGCGGCACCTGCAGCGTATAGGCCTCGGTCTTGATCGTCAGCCCGGCCGCTTCCATGTCGGCCCACATGCGGCGCCGGGCCTCGAAGCGATCCAGCCCGGCATAAGGACCGCCGTTGTCGTTGAGGGTGGCGTCCTTCTGCATGATGTTGATGATCTGCAAACCGTGCCGCTGCCCGATCTCGAAGTCGTTCAGATCGTGCCCGGGGGTGATCTTGAGTGCTCCTGTGCCAAATTCACGATCCACGTAGGTATCGTGTATCACCGGGATGGGGCGTTTGAGGATCGGCACCAGACAGGTGGCGCCAATCAGGTGGCGGTAGCGTTCGTCTTCCGGGTGCACGGCCACTGCGGTATCGCCGAGGATCGTTTCGGGCCGTGTCGTCGCCACCGGAATGTAACCCCGGCCGGGACCATCCTCCAGGTTGGCACCGGCCACCGGGTACTTGAAGTAGTACAGCGTTCCCTGCTCCTCGCTGTACTCCACCTCGACGTCGGACACGGCGGTTTGCAGACCGGGCGACCAGTTCACCAGATATTCAGCCTGGTAGATGAGCCCCATGCGGTAGAGCCGCACAAACGCCTCGCGCACCGCCGCGTTCAGACCGTTGTCCAGCGTGAAACGCTCGCGATCCCAGTCACAGCTGGCACCAATCCGGCGCAGCTGGCCCACGATGCGCCCGTGGTATTTTTCTTTCCAGGCCCAGCACTCCTGCAAAAAGCGCTCGCGCCCGATCGCCTGCCGGCTGGTGCCCTCGTTGCGCAGTTTGCGTTCGACCTGAAGCTGCGTCGCGATGCCGGCGTGGTCGGTTCCAGGTACCCATAGTGCGACCTTGCCCCGCATGCGGGCGTAGCGGATCATCAGGTCTTCGAGGGCCACGAACAGCGCGTGACCCTGGTGCAGTTCTCCGGTCACGTTGGGCGGTGGAATCGAAATCGTAAACGGCTCACCCGCCGGATCGATCGCATTTTCCGGTTTGAACCAACCATTTTCTTCCCACCACCGGTAGAGGCGGTCCTCCACGCTGCGGAAATCGTACGTCTTGGGCAGGGCGTAACTGGGTTCTGAGACTGACATAACATCCTCACATTCGGGCTTAATTCGCCGGTTTCTGCGCCAGGATGGCCAGCCGTTGGCTTGTCCGGCTGAACTCGCTGCCATCGAGCCCGCCGTAATAGGCTACCGGCTGCAAACCTGCATCCAGCAGCATGCGCGTCAAATCGGTGGCGGTGTACAAATGGACCCGGAAGTACCGTCGCTGGCGCTGGCCTTGTTCGTCGAACCAGTGCATCTGTTCGGTGGTGATACCGGTGACGGGATCGAAATCGCGCTCGGTAAAGACGGTCAGGTCACCCACCTCGAACCAGTCGCGTCCCTGGAACCGCCGGATCATATTGTCACGATGGTTGGTTTCGATGAGAAAATGACCCCCCGGCTGCAGCACGCGGAACACTTCTGCCAGCACGCGTTGGTTCTCACGGTTGCTCTCGAAATACCCAAACGCCGAGAAGATATTGACCACTGCCGCAAACCGCTCGGCCCACTCCTGGGGCAGACTGCGCATGTCGGCCTGGTGCCAACTGACGGCGATACCGGCGGCATCTGCTGCTGCCTGCGCCCGCGCCAGCAAAACCGGTGAATAGTCTAGTCCGGTCATCTGCCAGCCGGCCTGCGCCAGGGGGACCGTCAGGCGTCCCTGCCCGCAGGCCAGGTCCAGCACCGGCGTCAGGGCTGGCAGCTTCAGAATGTCCTGGATGCCGGCTGCTTCGAGGGTTGTGCGTTCGGCGGTCAGCTTGTGCGCCCATAGGTTCAGATACGTTTCGTCAAACAGCTCTTGCCACCACTCCATAACTAACCCTGTTTCAGTGCAGCCACGACTCCAGCGCGGCC
>JAYRNS010000594.1:0-4274 GCA_041912075.1 Anaerolineae bacterium | reverse complement strand
CCGGCGTTTCGTGGACGTGGCGTCTACACGGCGCTGGTGGCCGTTCGGGCCCAGGAGGCACGTGCCAGGGGCGCGCGTTTCCTGACGGTCGACGCCAGCCCGATGAGCCAACCCATCCTGGAGAAGTTGGGTTTTCGGGTCTTGACGTATACGCAGCCGTTTGTTTGGGGGGAGTAAGGAGTAGCATCTACTCCTTACTCCCTGACCCCTACCACCCGGGCAGCCAACCCGGCGTATAATCGGCGTCGACTTCGTTGAATGTCAGCAGCAGCAGCTGGCTGCCGTTCGCTTCGACGCGCATGATCTCGCTGTGGCCGCTGCCGGGGCGGTATCCCTGGAAGACGATGGTTTCGCCAACGAACTGCCACGCCGGTGCCCCGGGGGCCAGAATCTGCGGCACCAGCTGCGTGACGTCCATGCCATCGGACCGCATCGTATACAGGGTCTGCGCGTCGCGGGTGCTCCAGAAGACCAGGCGATCACCGAGGGGTGACCACGAAGGCTGGCTGTCACCGTTGAAATTCACCGTCAGGCGGCGCAGATCGCTGCCGTCAGCGGCCATGGTGTAGATCTCGCCGTTGTTGTTTTCGCGGTTGGACTGGAACGCAATCCGATCGTTGATGCGTGACCAGTCGGGATCGAGGTCGTTCCAGGTGTTGTTGGTCAGCTGCGTCACCGCACCGTCACTCAGGCGGATGACGTAGATTTCCCAATCACCGTCACGATCGCTGGCAAAGGCGATACGCTGGCTGTCGGGCGACCACGAGGGATGATTGTCAGTGCCGGGGCCAAACGTCACCTGATGCGCATTCAGCCCGTCACGGCTCATGATCCAGATGCGGGTAGGGCCATCACCGTCGCTGCGCGTGTAGGCAATCCACTGCCCACTCGGTGAGCCAACCGGCTGGTATTCCCACGCACCCGGCGTATTGCTCAGACGCTGCACCTCGCGCCCGTCAGGCAGCATACGGAAGAGGTTACCATTGCCCCCTTCGCGTGTGCTGGCAAACACGACCTGCGGCGGTCCCTGGTCCTGGATGACGGTAATGGCATTGCCGGCGCCGCTGCTGACGTAGACCTTGTCGTGCAGCGGGTCGAGCGCAATGCCCTCGGTGGCACCGGCCGGCACCGGGATCACCGTCACCAGGTAACCGTCGAAGGTACGGTGCACCTGCACCCGGTCGTCACAGGCAACGAAGAGGTGCCCACTGCCCGGATTGACCGCCAGCACGAAGGGTTCGCGTCCAATGTCGATCGTGCCCACGATGGTGCCAGCATCCACGTCGATCACCGTCACGGTGTGGGCATCACCGCGATTGGCCACGTACAGGCGGCGCCCCGCCGGGTCGAATGCTACGCCGTACGGGCTGGCCACACCGTCGAAGTGCCCCTGCGTCCAACCGTCGCGCAGACGGATGACCTGGTTGGAGCCGTGGGCGGTGACGTACACGTCGCCAGTGGTTGGGTCGGCGGCCAACAGCGCCGGCTCCTGGCCCACATCGGTCAGGGTGCGAATCACGGCCAGCGTGGTCGGGTTGAAAACGGTCACCGAATTGCTGCCAAAGTTGGCGATGTAACCATAGTTCCCCTGGATGACAACCCCATCTGGCATGAGCTGCGCCGCGATCTGGCTGCTGACGGTCCCGCTGGCCAGATCGACGACCGAGGCATCGGCGGTTTGCCGGTTAGCCACGACGACGCGCGTCTCACCAGGCAGCAGCGCGACGCCGTTGGGACCGGTCGCCGCCGGCGCCAGGGTGATCTGGCGCAGCAAGGACAGCGGACTCGTCTGCACTTCCCCGAGGGTGCGGCCGCTGTGGTCTGTACCGTGGAAGGCTACATAGGCCCGGCTGCCACCGGCATTCAGGGCGATGCCGTGCGGTACTGAACCGGCCGGTAGATTGAGCTGGCCCGACCAATAGGGCGTTGCCCAAATGCCTGGGGTCGGTGTCGGAATCGGTGTACGCGTCGGCGTCGCAGTCGGCGTGGCGGTTGGCGACGCTGCCGTCGGTGTGGGCGTGGCCGTGGGTGGTACGATGGACGTCGCGGTCGACGTGGGTGTCGAGGTTGGTGTTGGCACGGGCAAGATACCCATACTGTGGACGAACACGCCGTAGGGTGAGGTGACGTACAGCCGGTTGGGTGCGCCATCCAGCAGCAGCAGATCGCTGAGATCGAGCGCATCAAACAGTTGTCCGCTGATCTTGTGCCAGACCAGGTCGTACGGGTCACGCGTGTAAAGACCCCGGATCGTGCCCAGGTAGAGCGGATGCGCCGCGGTGACCGGGTCCTGCGCGACGTCGTTCAGACCGGCCGTTACCGAACCACCGGTCACGTCCTCCAGACCCGTCGAGTCGTCGATCCAGGTCATGCCGTTGTCTGGGGTAAAGTAGAAACCGCTGTAGGCCGGCACGAACACCTGGCCCGGTTGGAAACGATCCACGCTCACGGTGCCCAGCGGGCCGAGGTCAAGGCCAAACGGCGTTGACTGCTGCCAGGTACTGCCGCCGTTGCGGCTGACCAGCACGGCACCGCCGCCGCCCTCGCTGATGCCACCCACCCATACGTCGCGCCACTCGGGCTCGACCGGTGCAATGGACCAGGCGTCCAGCACACCAAACAGCGGGTCGGGCTGGTAGACAAACGTACTGCCGTTGTCGGTGCTGCGGTAGGGGCCGTCGCAGCCCGACGCGTACAGCCAGGGCAGCTGTGCATGCGCCGCTGCCGGCATGCGCCCCAGGCCGGCCGGCAGCTCCTGCCAGGTTGCGCCGCCGTTGGTGGAACGCCACATCGGTGCCGGCGCCCCGCCCTGGTAACAGTTGAGTAATCCGCCACTGACCAGTGTATCCGGCTGGTTGCCCAGGAGCGTGCGCGGGCCACGCGACGTGCCGGACAGGGCCCAGGTAACGCCGGCATCGGTCGAGCGGTAGAGCTGGCCGTTGGCTTCGGCGTAGACGATATTCGACGTGGGCCGGCCGATCACGCGACGGGCCCAACCACCCGGCACTACGAGAGCCCCCGGTGGTGGACAGATTCGCAGCGACACGTCATCGACAAAGGTGCGGCTGATACCGCCGCTGCCGTTGTTGTACGTGCCAAACTGCAGACGCAGGTGCTGCCCGGCGTAGGGCCGCAGGTCGACCGTGGTCTGGCGCCAGGATGGCTGGTTGACCCGCTCGACGAGCAGCCAGTGGATCGTGCCATCGTCCTCGATCGCAATGACGTAGAAGAAGTCGGTGCCCAGTTGGGCCTCGGCTAGCTCGGTTTCGGTACGTGGCAGCGTGCTGGGATCGGGGGGTGGCTGCTCCACCATACCCGCGGTGCCGTCACCCCACACGTTGTAATGCCAGAAACGCAGCGTGGCCCCTAGTGGGAGCTGGGCTGGAACCGCGGGCAGGGCAAAGGCCTGCTCGATGGGTGAGTAGCTGGCGACATTGGCGCCGCCGCTGGGGATGCCGGTGCGCATGCTGCGGTTGCCGCCGTGCACCGGTGTGGTTACGTACGCGGCCAGCACCGGATTCTGACGAATCTGCCAGCCGCTGTTGTTTTCGAATCCGCCGTTGACCAGACCTTCGTAACAGGTCTGGGGTGGTGGCAGCGGTGTGGGGGTGGGTGTCGGTGGTGTACCGAGGGTAATGCCCGAACCGGCGAGCGGCAGGTAGCCTCCTCCGGCACTCCAGGCAATGGCTGCGGTGGCCAGGCTCAGCGTCACAACCAGTATGACGGCCCGCGCCACAACGGACAGGCGGGTGAATTTCATAGCAGGCCTCCTCGACTGCATGACAAAGGGCACACAAAACACGTGCCCCAGGGTTTCCAATGTCCGATCAAGGCCGATGTTCGGCATCAGGTTCACTTCACAGCCGGCATCCTCACCCATGATGCGCCTTGATCGGACACACGTCAACCCGATTCGACCCAAATCGCGATGAGGCAGTTGCGGGAGAACCGCCGCGCGCATGTATAAAGACGTAGGTGACCCACCTGAAGTTTCGCGGACCAGCTGGCCGGGGTGTATCCCGTGCGCCACGATCCCCCTAGCGGGTCACTTGCTATGGCTGTAGCCATCGATCGGGCGTAATCGATGGCTATGCTCAAGCCAAGTGACCCCCTAGTGCACCGGGGGTGCTATCTTTTCCGGATCAGGGGCAAATAGGCCTTCGCAGTGACCACTTCATACTGACCGGCATCCCACTTGAGTGTGGTACCGCCACCTGCACCCAGTGTAAAGAAATCGGAGACACCGTTAGCGTTGACGTCGCTGTCGCGCGTAT
>JAYRNS010000593.1:0-2184 GCA_041912075.1 Anaerolineae bacterium | reverse complement strand
GGGCGCGGTCAGCGTGGCGGCCAGTCTGGCGGCGTTGGCCGCCGAAGAGAAACTGCCCGTCGGGATGATTGCCAACGGTGCCCTGCCCAACAGCGACCAGCCGCTGCGTCTCCTGCCCGGCCGCAGCCCCGCACAGCTCGTGCGTATTCTCGAGCTGTTGGCAGCCGTCACCTTTGTGGCCACCGGACCGCTCGAACAGATGCTGCTGCACGAGGCGCCGCGTATGCCGTGGGGGTCAACCATCGTGGTCGTGACCGGTCTCGCCTATCCCAACCTGCTGGCATCGCTGCTCACCCTGGCCCAGGCCGGCCGGCGGCTCGTGCTGCTGACCCTGGCGGAGGAGCCGCCGGTCGAGCTGCTCCCCGGGATCACCGTCCTGCACCTGCCGCATCTGGTGGAAGACCTCATCGTGCCGCAGGAGGTCACGTCCTGATGCTGCTGACCGACCGCCGCCGCGGGTTGATTTTTGCCTGTCTGGCTGGGATGGAGATGGCCTGGTTTACGCCGTTCCTGGTGATGGTGCTGTCGATCCCGACCCTGTGGCGCGGCACGGCCGCCGCGCCGGTCGTTACCCCGCTGGTGGTATTTGCGACCTTATGGATCAGTTTACTGCTGTTGATGGTCACCATCGAGTTCCTCGATCAGCGGCAGGTCGATTCACCGCGCTACGAGATCATCCTCGTCGCGTTGGTGATCGTCACGGCGGTGGTGGCCGTCCGGGTCGTGCTGTACACGACGGCGCCGCTGACTGATTTTCGCTGGCTGGGCAACACCGGTCAGGCGGTGTTCAACTTTCACCGCGGTCTGCGCCCCGAGCTGGTGTTGGTGGGGGTCGCTTTGTTTCTCTGGTGGCGTGCCACCTATGCCACCAGTCGCGAGATCAGTTTTTTCAGCGTCGGATTCAGCTTTCGCCTCGGTCTTCTGCTGTTGTTCGTCGGTGGAGGTATTTTGGCCGCACGTCCCGGCGGCACGCTCAGCGCATTGAGCTGTCTGTGGGCGTTCTTGAGTCTGGGCCTGATTGCCGTAGCGGTGACACGTATCGAAGACCGCGCCGCCAGCGCCCACGATAGTCGCGGCGCCATGCTGCCATTGGGACGTCTGCTGCAGGTGGTAGTGCTGATCGGCCTCACCGTGGGCAGCACGGCGCTGCTGGCGCGTGTCTACACCCCGCATCAGTTCCTGCAGGTGCTGCGCTGGACGGCACCGTTTTGGCGGCTGTTGGGTCAAGTTGTGACCGCGATCGTTGAATTTGTCTTCATGCTGCTCAACCCGCTGTTCATTTGGCTCGAAGACCTGCTGCGCCGCCTGGCCAACAACCCGCAGCTGGCCCGCAACCTGGAAGACATTCTGCGCAATCTGCGCGCACCCAACGCCAGCAATGAGCCTCTGCCATCCGCGGCCGGTATACCGGTGCCGGCGTGGGTGTGGAGTGCGCTGCGGTACGGGTTTGTGCTGCTGGTCATGGCGCTGGTCATCGGGTTTATCCTGTTGTTTGTCGGCCGGCTGCGGGCGCGCCGGGCCGCCGAGGAGCACGAGCAGGCCGGCGGCGAGAAGATCACGTTTGGTGGCAGCGCGGCACAGCGAGGCTGGCGACGGCTGCGCAACCTGGCGCGGCTGATCCAGCGCTATGGCGTGGGCAGCCAGCTGTTGGCCGCCATCTCGGTACAAAACATCTACGCCAACGTTAGCCGGCTGGCACGCCGGCATGGGTTTGCCCGCCGGCCGGCGCAGCCGCCCGATGAATATCTGGCCGTGTTAACCCAGGCCTTCCCCGGTCAGGAGCTGGCGCTGCAGCGCCTGACGGCCGCCTACATGCGGGTCCACTACGGTGACCGCCCCATCAGCGACGAAGAATTGGGCCAGCTGCGCGCCGATTATCGGGTCTTGCAGGACACGATCGCCAGCACCATTCAGCCAAGACCCGCGTGAGCCATGGATCGATACACTGCCAACAACCTGGACTTGTGGAATGAGTGGGCCGAGCGCCACGTGACGTCGGCTTTTTACGACGTGCCCGGGTTCAAAGCCGGTCGTTCCGGCCTGACGCCGCTGGAGCTCAACGAGGTCGGTGACGTCGCCGGCAAGGACCTGCTGCACCTGCAGTGCCACTTTGGGCTAGGCACGCTGACATGGGCGCGTCACGGTGCACGGGTCACCGGCGTCGATTTTTCGGACAAGGCGGTG
>JAYRNS010000592.1:0-2469 GCA_041912075.1 Anaerolineae bacterium | reverse complement strand
GATAGTGACCCAGCCGCCGGCCGGGGACCCAGGTCATGAGGGTGGCGTTCCAGGTCGCGGACACGTCTGGTCGCGTGAGAGGCAGCACCGCCTCACCCGAGCGTGCCGCCACGATGCGCGGCACGACGATGGTCGACTCGTGCGCGAGGGCCGCCAGCCACAGCGCCTCTGACTGCAGATCCACGAGTGTGCGCCAGCCGGGGGCGGCCAACCGCAGCATGAAGCGCTCCCCGCCGGCCGTCGTCACCCGGTAGAGCAGGTTGGTGGCAAAGGTATGGTAGGTGATCACCGGGTCTACGAGATCAAAGTGGGTCAGCGCCGCCGCTGCCAGGTCGTGGAGCCGGCGCAGCTGGCCGGCCGGCGTGAGCCGGTCGAATGCTAATCCACGCATATCATCATCGGCACGCCGCCCTGGACGATGGGATAACAGCCAAAATTGAGCGTGTACGGGCTGCAGGTTCCTGACGTGGCGGTAGGATCGGTGCCACCCAGGCAGGTGCCTTCACACTGGCTGGGATCGGTACACGACTGCCCGGCATCGATGGTGGGTAGGTTGCACATATTCCTGCCCAACATGCCCTGTGGCCCCCAGGTGCCACCTTGCTGACGGCAGTCCTGTTCGGTCGTCGGCAGTGGCTTGGGTGTCGGTTTGGTTGCGCCTGGCGTGTTGGTGGGACTGACCGTTTTGGCCACCGTTGGAATCAGCGTTGCCGTCGGTGGGATCGGGGTCGCGGTGGGCGACTCGACGGTCGCGGTCGGTGGTACGGGGGTGGCTGTGGCTGGCACCGCGGTCGCGGCGACGCAGCCACTCACGAGCAGTGCCAACAGCAGGGCCGCCAGCAGGGTGTAAGACATGTTTCGCCAGTTCATTCTTTTCCTCCTCGGAAAATCGGCTTTTTCTTGCAGCTGCGAGCTCTGACTGCGGCGAGCTCGCCATGTGACAGGGCCGTGCCGCGCCTGGGGGTGCGGCACTCCTCGAGGCCCTGGCCGTTTTCAGGACAACAGCAGGTCAACGCTGGCTGATCATCGTGGCCTGCATGGCTGCGATCAGGGTCGACGTGCCGTGCGTGACTGCAAAAACGTCGGCGCGGGTGATCGTGAGGGTTCGTCCCGGTTTAAGCACGACGCCGCGGGCGACGAACTGCTCACCGGCGGCCGGGCGCAGCAGGTTGATCTTGAACTCGACACTGAGCACCTCGCAGCCGGCCGGCAGCAGTGTGAGCGCGGCATACCCGCAGGCGCTGTCGGCGATCGTCGTGACGATGCCCGCGTGCACGTAACCGTGCTGTTGGGTGAGGTCGGCGCGAAAGGGGAGGGTGATCTCCACGCATCCAGGTTCGACCAGGCTGAGCGAGGCACCCAAGAGGGCCATCACCTGCTGCCGGGCAAAGCTGGCGCGGATGCGCGGTTCGAAGGAAAGATCAGCTGGCTGGTAGGTGGGCATGCTGGGATTATAACATTACAACCGGGCATGGTGTAAAATATGAACCTGGGTACCACCTGGTTCTACGTCTTCAATCGCTGGAAGGAGTCACCTATGCCGCGCCCACCTCGATCTTTCCGCAGCGCCCTGACTGTCGCCCTGCTGGCGGTTGGGACACTGCTTACCCTGTCTTCCCGCGC
This sequence comes from Anaerolineae bacterium, assembly GCA_041912075.1. Classification (GTDB taxonomy): domain Bacteria; phylum Chloroflexota; class Anaerolineae; order SSC4; family Amarolineaceae; genus SSC4. The sequence goes on along the minus strand of JAYRNS010000592.1, from coordinate 846 downwards.
CCACGCCGACATTCCCTACCCCATCCGCATCGCCGTCGTCTTCGAGCAAGGTGGCCAGCCGTACACGGGACCGGTTCGATTTACCATTACTTGCTACGGCTACTCCTACCGGCCCGGTCTCGATCCTGGGCTCGAACCGGGGAGTTACACGCCGGAACCGGTCTATTCGCTGGACGGTGCCTGTGCCGGCCCGGGCTGTACGGTCGACGAAGACATGTACCTGAACTACCGCCACATCGACCGCTGTGACCTGGCCGGCAGCGCCGGCGGTGTGCCGTTCCTGGTCGAGAACTATGGCGCGAGACCGATCGACTTCGACACCTGCGGCGCACCCAGCGGTGCGGACGACCGCAGCCCGTGTGCGCTGCGGGTCGCGATCCCCGAGGACGTCGCGCTGCCACAGGGTCCACCCGGCATCGCCGGCCCGACGGGCCGCAGCTACGTGGTCGACTTCCTGATTGCGCTGGTGTTGACGCTGCTGATCGAGCTGCCGGTGCTGTGGGTGCTGGCACGGGGTGTGTTCAAGCTGCCGGTGTCGACGCGACGGCTGCTGGCGGTGGGGGCGTCGGGGTCGCTGCTGACCTTGCCGGTACTGTGGTTTGTGCTGCCGGTCTTCATGAATCCGCCGGCAGCGATTGCGCTGGGCGAGGTGCTGGCGGTGGGGGTGGAAGCGCTGCTGCTGTGGCGCCTGCTGCCGGCGCGACCGCTGGCGGCCGTCGTGCTGTCACTGGCGGCGAACCTGGCGTCGTGTTTGGTGGGGCCGAGTGTTTTCTGAGCGAATCCCGGCTGATTCGGGTGTCGCGGTGTGGTCGTTACCTGCCAGGAAGTCTATCCAAAGAAGCGGCG
>JAYRNS010000591.1:0-3346 GCA_041912075.1 Anaerolineae bacterium | reverse complement strand
GTCAGTTTATCTGCGTTTCCCACTGGTCGGGCGCGAGCGCGAAGCACTGCTGGTGTGGACGACCACCCCGTGGACGCTGACCAGCAACGTGGCTGCGGCCGTGGGTCCGAACCTGACCTATGTCAAGGTGCGCCAGGATGACGGCTGGACCTACTACGTGGCCCAGGGCACCCTCAAAACAAGCCTCAAAGGCAATTACGAAGTCCTGGAGGAACTACCGGGTTCGGCCCTGCTGGGGTGGGAGTACACTGGTCCGTTCGACCAGCTGCCGAGCGTGGCCGAAGCCTTTGCGGGTCATACGCCGGCCCCGTACACCCACCGCGTCATCGGCTGGAAGGACGTCGGCGAGGCCGAGGGCACCGGAATCGTGCACATTGCACCGGGCTGCGGTGCTGAAGACTTTGGCCTGAGCAAAGAGCACAACCTGCCGGTGGTGGCCCCGCTCGACGAAAACGGCGTTTATGTGGAGAATTTCGGCTGGCTGGCTGGCAAACACGTGGCCAACGTGGCGCCGGAAATCTTCGATCACCTGCGGACCGCCGGCTTTATGTACCGGCTGCAGCGTTACACCCACCGCTACCCAGCCTGCTGGCGCTGTGGTGAGGAGCTCATCTTCCGCCTGGTGGACGAGTGGTTCATCAGCATGGGGCAGGTGTACGACAAACCGCGCGAGGAATTGACCGAGGCCGAAAAAGAAGCCAGCCTGCGCTACCAGATCATGGACGTCGTCGGCGATATCAACTGGATCCCCAGTTTTGGCTACGATCGTGAGATGGACTGGCTGCGCAACATGCACGACTGGATGATCAGCAAAAAGCGCTACTGGGGTTTGGCGCTGCCGATCTGGGTGTGCGAAGCGTGCGGCCATTTCGACGTCATCGGCAGCGATCACGAGCTCAAAGAACGCGCCATCGAGGGCTGGGACGTCTTTCAGGGCCATACCCCGCATCGACCTTACATCGATGCGGTCAAGATCGCCTGTTCGGTGTGCGGCGGGCGGGCGACACGCATCAAAGACGTGGGCAATCCCTGGCTCGATGCCGGTATCGTGGCCTTTAGCACGATGCATTTCCGTGAAAAACCGGAATATTGGGCCAAGTGGTTTCCGGCCGACTTTATCACCGAAAGTTTTCCCGGCCAGTTCCGCAACTGGTTCTACAGCCTGCTGGCGCAGAGCACGGTGCTCGCGCGCCGTGCACCGTTCCGCAACGTGCTTGGTTATGCGACCCTGCTGGCCGAGGACGGGCGTGAAATGCACAAATCGTGGGGTAATGCGATCGAGTTCAACGAAGCAGCCGACACGATGGGGGCCGACGTCATGCGCTGGCTGTTTGCCAGCCACCGACCCGAATCCAACCTGCTCTTTGGTTACAAGCTGGGAGACGAGGCCCGCCGGCGCTTCTTGATCACCCTGTGGAATGTCTACGCCTTTTTGGTCACCTATGCCAATCTGGATGGTTGGGAGCCGGAAGTTGACTATTGGAGCCTGGAGGTCGACCTGGCGACGCCGCGGTTCGACCAGCGCTCGCCCGTATACGCCAACGCGCAGCTCGACCAGTGGATCGTGGCCCGCCTGGACGAGACGACCCTGGCCGTCACGCGATCGCTGGAGGAGTTCGACTCGACGCGTGCCGTCGGTGCGCTGGAATCGCTGCTCGACGACCTCTCCAACTGGTACGTGCGTCGTTCACGCCGCCGCTTCTGGAAAGGTGAAGCCGATGACGATAAACGTGCGGCGTATGCGACGCTCTACCACGTCCTGGTGACGATGACCAAACTGCTGGCGCCGTTCGTGCCGTTTGTCTCCGAGGCGATGTACCAGAATCTGGTGCGCAGTGTCGATGCTGGCGCACCACTCAGCGTGCATCACACCGAATGGCCCACCGCTGATGCCGCGGCACTGGACCGCCGCCTGCTGAACAAGATGGGTCTGGCCGTCACAGTTGCCAGCCTGGGACGCGCCGCGCGCGCGACGGCCGACGTCAAGCTCCGCCAACCGCTGGCACGTGTGCAGGTGCACGTCACGAGCGCCCAGGCCCGCGCTGACCTGGAAGAGCTGGCGGACGTGCTGACCGACGAGCTGAACGTCAAGACGATCGAGGTGGTGGCCGAGGTGGGTGAGCTGGTCAACTACAAACTGCTGCCCAACAATCGCGTCCTCGGACCACGCCTGGGCAAACATTTTCCGGCCGTGCGTACGGCGCTGGCCAACCTGGATCCACTCACGGCCGCGATGACCCTGCAGACAGGTGAGGCACTTACCTTCGAGATTGCCGGCGAAACGATCTCCCTGACCGGCGATGACGTGCTGATCCAGACCGAAGCACGGGGTCAGCTGGCGGTGGCCAGCGACCATGGTGTCACCGTGGCGGTCGACACGACATTGACGCCCGAGCTGGTGGCCGAAGGCTACACCCGTGACCTGGTGCGTGCGATCAATGCGCTGCGCAAAGACGCCGGTTTTGCCGTGGATGACCATATCGAGCTGGCGTACGTGGCCAGCGGCGAGAGTGCCGCCGCTTTCGAGCGTTTTGCCGATACCATCCAACGCGAAACCCTGGCGGTGTCTGTGCGGCCAGGCACACTCGACGGCATCCAGCAGTCCGTCAAGGTGGGTGACGACGTGGTGACGATTACCATCCGCCGCGCGGGATAGGGCGTGACGGATTCATTTTCGCGTCGGTGGGCGGGGGTCTGTGGTTGAATTTCCGGCCATGATGGTCAGTACACGCAACTGTTCCTGGGTTCCCAGGACAATCAGCAGCATGTTCGGTTCGAGGACAATTTCCGGGCGGGGGGCGGTGATTAGCCCCCCGCCCGGTAGTTTGCCGGCCAGCACAGTGACACTGGTGGTGCTGCGCAGCTGAACCTCCCACAGGGTTTGACCGGCCAGTGTAGACCCAGGGTGAACGGTCACCTGCTCCAGAAAGAGTTCCAGCCCGGAGGAGTGCATCACTTCGTCCAGGAAATCGGCCACGTCGGGCCGCACCAACAGGCTGACCATACGTCTTTTCGGCATCAGAGCTCACGGCGGCCACCAGATTTTAGGCCTGCCTGATGCCAACTTCGAGGAGTTGCGTTCTTGCGATACATCCTCCGGGAACCTCTTGATTGACAGACACAGTATGGCGGGTGTATAATCATACCAGAAAATTCTACTACACAGGCTGCACCCGCGGATCTGCTCTGATTCTGCTCAACCGAGAAGACGCCGGGTGCGTAAAGGAGTGAAGTCCATGCATAAGACGATCGTTCGCTGTCTGTGGTTGGGTTCGTGGTTGGCCTTGATCGTGTTCCTGCTGGCCGGCTGTGGCAGCACGGATCCCCCCGCAGCGGACACTTCCTC
>JAYRNS010000590.1:0-7641 GCA_041912075.1 Anaerolineae bacterium | reverse complement strand
TAACCCGGCACAATATCTGGCCTGAGGAGATAAGTCATGTCACGACGCAAACGCGCGATCCGGCGCCCTGTGACGCCGGATGCCCGCTATAACAGTGAAACCGTCTCGCGCTTTATCAACCGCATCATGGAGCGCGGCAAAAAGAGTGTCGCCGAGCGCATCGTCTATTCGGCGATGGATATCATCGAAGGACGGACCAAAAAGCCGCCGATCGATACCTTCGAACTGGCGCTGCGTAATGCTACCCCCAGTGTCGAGGTGAAACCCCGCCGCGTGGGTGGTGCCACCTACCAGGTGCCGGTGGAAATCGAGCCTGACCGGCGCAGTGCCCTGGCCATGCGCTGGCTGGTGGCGGCCGCACGTAACCGCCCCGGACGCACGATGGCTGACAAACTGGCCGCGGAGCTGATGGACGCCGCCTCCAACCAGGGTGCGACGATCAAGAAGAAGGAAGATACGCACAAGATGGCCGAGGCCAACCGTGCCTTTGCCCATTACCGCTGGTAAAGCGAGGCGCTGCACTTGTACATCGGTACGCAGCAACTGAGTCAAAGACTGGACTGACGAACGTAACCGGTTTGTCCGCACACACGCGAAGGACAAAGGACGGCTCGTATTCGTCCTTTGTCCTTCGTATTTTTTGGAATGATCTATGTCTCGTGAAATGAACCTGGACCGGGTCCGCAATATCGGCATCATCGCCCACATCGACGCCGGCAAAACAACCACCACCGAACGGGTGTTGTTTTACTCAGGGCGCACCTATCGCCTGGGCAACGTCGACGAAGGGACCACGGTCACCGACTGGATGGAACAAGAAAAAGAGCGCGGAATCACCATCACCGCGGCCGCGATCACGACGTCCTGGAAGGATCATCAGATCAACCTGATCGATACCCCCGGGCACATCGATTTCACGGCTGAGGTCCAGCGTTCGCTGCGCGTTTTGGATGGTGGCGTTGTCGTCTTCGATGCCGTGGCCGGCGTCGAGCCCCAATCGGAGACGGTGTGGCGGCAGGCCGACCGTTACGGCGTGCCGCGTATCTGTTTCGTCAACAAGATGGATCGCATCGGCGCGGACTTCTGGCGCACCGTCGAGATGATCCGCACCCGCCTGGGGGCCAACCCGATCCCTGTGCAAATTCCGGTGGGGCGTGCCGAGACGTTTCGTGGCCTGATCGATCTCATCGAGATGAAGGCCGTGCTGTTTACCGACGAGCTGGGTGCCAAACCGGAAATTACAGAGATTCCAGACGCTCTGCTCGACGAAGCAACCGAATGGCACGACAAGATGGTCGAGACCATCGCCGAAACCGATGACGAACTCACCTTAAAATATCTGGAGGGCGAACGCATCACGACCGACGAGATGCGGGCGGCCCTGCGGCGCGCCACCCTGGCCAACCACCTGGTGCCCGTCTTGTGCGGCAGCTCACTGCGCAACAAGGGGGTTCAGCCACTGCTGGACGCGGTGGTGGCCTACCTGCCGTCACCCCTCGACATTCCACCGGTCCAGGGCACCAATCCTAACAGCGGTGAGCTGGAAGAACGTTTGACTGATGACCAGGAACCCCTGGCCGCGCTCATCTTCAAGATCGTAGCCGATCCCTACGTCGGGCGCCTGGCCTACGTGCGGGTCTATTCAGGGTCGCTCGATGCCAGCAGTGGTGTCATCAACTCGACCAAAGGCCGCAAAGAGCGTATCGGCCGCCTCATGCGGATGCGCGCCAACCAGCGCGAAGATCTGGAGTCGATCAAGGCCGGCGACATTGGGGCCATTATTGGTCTCAAACAGACCTTTACCGGCGATACGTTGTGCGACCCCAATGCACCCATTGTGCTCGAAGCGATCTCGTTCCCCGAACCAGTGATTATGATCGCCATCGAACCCAAAACCAAGGCCGACCAGGACAAGATGGGCCAGGCCTTGCAGCGGCTGGCCGAAGAAGACCCCACCTTCCGCGTGCGCACCGACGAACAGACCGGCCAGCTGTTGATTGCCGGTATGGGTGAGCTGCACCTGGAAGTACTGGTCGACCGCATGCTGCGTGAGTTTCGCGTGCAGGGCAAAGTGGGACGCCCGCAGGTGGCCTATCGCGAAACCATCTCGCGCAAGGTCAAGGTCGAAGGGCGCTACGTGCGCCAGAGCGGTGGCCGCGGCCAGTACGGCGACGTCTGGTTGGAGCTGGAACCCCTGCCGGCGGGTGAGGGTTTCAAGTTCGAGGACAAGACGGTGGGTGGCGTGGTGCCGAAGGAATACATACCGGCCGTAGAGGCCGGCGTGCGAGAGTCGCTGGACAACGGCGTGCTGGCTGGTTATCCACTGGTGGACATCAGCGTGCGCCTGATCGATGGCTCCTACCACGAAGTCGACTCCTCCGAGCTGGCGTTCAAGATTGCGGGTTCGATGGCGCTGCGCGAAGGTGCCCAAAAGGCCGGCCCCGTGCTGCTGGAGCCGATCATGAAAGTGGAAGTGGTGGCACCTGAAGAGTACACCGGCGACATCATCGGCGACCTCAGCGCACGTCGCGGACAAATCGAGGGTATCGATCTGCACTCGGCTGGTCTGCAGGCGGTGCGGGCGCGTGTGCCATTGGCCGCTATGTTTGGTTATGCGACCGATCTGCGGTCACGCACACAGGGTCGCGGCACCTTCACTCAGGAGTTCGATCACTACGAACCGGTATCCCCCGAGCAGGCGCAGCGTATCATGGGGCTTTCCAACTAAGCCGGATGATTTGCCAAGATCGGTGATTAGCGTATAATAAGTCGGTTTGTGCTGGTCGTGAAAAATGGCACCGGCACAGCCAATGATGATGTGTGAAGACACAGCGAACGATAATGAAAATTTGCCTGGAACGCGTACCACACGTTCCAGGATGTGACAAGCATTTGTGGAAAGGGGTCATCCTGAATCATGGCGAAGGCGAAATTTGAGCGGACGAAGCCGCACGTGAATGTGGGGACGATTGGGCACATTGACCATGGGAAGACGACACTCACGGCGGCGATCACGAAGGTACTGGCGCTGAAGGGGTGGTCGGATTTTCGGGCGTTTGATTCGATCGACAATGCGCCGGAAGAGAAGGCGCGTGGGATCACGATTGCGATTGCGCACGTGGAATACCAGACGGAGAAGCGGCACTATGCGCACGTGGACTGTCCTGGGCATGCGGACTACATCAAGAACATGATCACGGGTGCGGCGCAGATGGACGGGGCGATCCTGGTGGTGGCCGCGCCGGACGGGCCGATGCCGCAGACGCGGGAGCACATCTTGTTGGCACGGCAGGTGGAAGTGCCGGCGATGGTGGTATTTCTGAACAAGTGCGACATGATGGAAGACGAGGAGCTGTTGGAGCTGGTGGAGCTGGAGCTGCGCGAGCTGTTGACGGCGTACAAGTTTCCTGGGGATGACATCCCGATCGTGCGCGGGAGTGCGCTGAAGGCGCTGGAGTCGACGTCGAAGGACGTGAATGCGCCGGAGTATGCGTGCATCTGGGAGCTGATGCGGGTGGTGGACGAGTACATTCCGACGCCGGTGCGTGAGGTAGACCGGCCGTTCCTGATGCCGGTGGAAGACGTATTTTCGATTGCGGGTCGCGGGACGGTGGTGACGGGGCGTATCGAGCGTGGTGCGGTGAAGGTTGGCGAGACGATCGAGATCGTGGGTCTGCGGCCGACACGGCAGACGGTGGTGACGGGCGTGGAGATGTTCCGCAAGCTGCTGGATCAGGGGCAGGCGGGGGACAACGTGGGTTGTCTCTTGCGCGGGATCAAGCGCGAGGAAGTGGAGCGCGGGCAGGTGCTGGCGAAACCGGGGTCGATCACACCGCACACGACGTTCAACGGCACGGTGTACGTGCTGAAGAAGGAAGAGGGGGGACGGCACACGCCGTTCTTCCAGGGATACCGGCCGCAGTTCTACATCCGGACGATGGACGTGACGGGGTCGTGCGAGCTGCCGGCAGGGGTGGAGATGGTGATGCCGGGGGACAACGTCGAGCTGAAGGTGACGCTGATCACCAAGGTGGCGTTGGAGAAGGGGTCGCGCTTTGCGATCCGCGAAGGCGGTCGCACCGTCGGCGCCGGCACCATCACCGAGATTCTGGAATAAGCAGCGCCGGTCACGACGACCGGTTGGGATGGGTGTATCATGGCCAAAAAAGCCGTACGTACCGTGATTACGCTGGCATGCACGGAGTGCAAAGAGCGTAATTACGTTTCGGAGAAGAATCGACGCAACGACCAGGGGCGGATGGAATTGTCCAAATACTGCCCGCGTTGCCGGAAACATCAGCCACATCGGGAAACACGCTAATCAGTGTCCGATCCAGGCACATCATCACTGATGGTGCGCCTGGATGGGGCATCGAGTGCCGGCCTGCGCAGCGGGACGGCAGGCTGTCAGTATACAGGCCAGTAGCTCAACGGCAGAGCATCGCTCTCCAAAAGCGAGGGTTGCGGGTTCAAATCCTGCCTGGCCTGCCTTTACGGACGATCAGACACCGCCTCCGGCCTGTCAGGACGTTTATGGCCGGGCGCGGTGTCTTAGAGTCCATTCTGCATAACCGATCCAGGCGCTCCGGTTTGCGGAAGATGGTTCGTTGTGGAATGGACGCCTGGTGGGTCGAATCATCGAGAGTTTGCCAGTAAACGAGAAACCTTGTGACCAAGTCAACTGCTACGATTCAAAAAGACAACCGTCTGGTCAAATATTTCAAGGACACGCGCGCCGAGCTGCGCAAAGTGACCTGGCCGACGCGTGAAGAGGCGATCAACCTGACCATCGTGGTGCTCGTGGTGACCCTCGTCATGACGATCCTGCTTTTCCTGGTGGACAGCGGTTTCAATGCCCTGTTCCAATGGCTATTGACGCTTGGCGGCGGATAAGGCGGCCGTCGAAACAGGTTGATGGTGTCAGATAAAATCACCGAGCAGGAATTGGACCTGCCAGACACGCTGGAAGAAGACGCCGTTGCGCTGGCTGACGACGGTCCCGCAGAGGACGTCGCCCCGGACGTGACGGACGAGCTGGAGACGGAAGCTGAGGCTGAGGCCACGGCTGAGACGGCCGCGGCCCCCGAAGGGGAGCGCCACTGGTACGTCATCCACAGCTATTCTGGCTACGAAAACAAGGTCAAAAAGAACCTGGAACACCGCGCGGCGTCGATGCGCGATGTTGGCGGTGATCGTGTCTACCAGGTGATCGTGCCGACCGAAGAAGAAGTTGAGCTGCGTGACGGCAAACGCCGTGTGATCGAGCGCCGCGTCTTTCCCGGCTACATCCTGGTCGACATGATCATGGACGAAGACTCCTGGTACGTGGTGCGCAATACGCCCGGCGTCACAGGTTTCGTCGGCATGGGTAACAAACCGACCCCGCTGACCCAGGAAGAGGTCGATAAGATCATGCGGCGCATCGAAGACACGGCGCCCAAGATCAAGATCAGCTTCCGCGTTGGGCAGAAGGTGCGTCTGGTGGGCGGCCCATTTGCCGATTTCACCGGGGTTGTCGACGAGATTTCGCCCGAAAAGGGGAAAGCGCGTGTCATGGTATCGTTCTTTGGGCGCGAAACCCCGGTCGAGGTCGATTTCCTGCAGCTCGAAAAAGTGTAACGTCGCTGCAGTACAGTAGAGAACGAAGATTGAGGAAGCGTAATGGCGAAGAAAGTCAAAGCGATCGTCAGGCTACAGCTCAACGCCGGTAAGGCCAACCCGGCCCCGCCGGTGGGTCCCGCGCTGGGCCAGCATGGCGTCAACATCATGGCGTTTTGTAAAGAATACAATGCGCGCACGGCCGCTCAGGCCGGCAGCATCATCCCGGTCGAGATCACTATCTTCCAGGATAACTCGTTTACCTTTGTGACCAAGACCCCACCCGCGGTGGACTTGCTCAAGAAGGCGGCAGGCGTCGATCGTGGCTCAGCTGAACCCAACCGCAAGGCGGCGGGGTCCATCACCAAAGCCCAGGTGCGCGGCATTGCCGAAACGAAGATGAAAGACCTGAATGCCAACGACATCGATGCGGCCATGCGGATGATCGAAGGTACCGCCCAGAGTATGGGCATCCGCATCGTCGAGTGACAAACGGTCCTGGCGCCCTCTTTGGGTGAGCGCGACCGTCCCAACCAATGAGCGCCTGGTAGAGCCAGGTGCCGTATGCAGTGGGAGAAGACCTCGGGTCTTCGCCGAACCACAGGAGAATGAAATGCCAAAGCGCGGTAAGAAGTATCTTGAGGCGGCGGCCAAAGTTGACCGCAGCCACTATTACATGCCGGATGAGGCGGTGAAGCTGGCCAAAGAAACGGCCTTGACCAATTTCGATGCCACCGTCGAAGTCCACATGCGAATGGGTGTCGACCCCCGTCACGCCGACCAGCAGGTGCGCGGCATCGTGGTGATGCCGGCCGGCACCGGCAAACAGGTGCGCATCCTGGCTTTCGCCGAAGGTGATGGCGCCCAGATTGCGCAGGAAGCCGGCGCTGACTATGTTGGCTCCGATGACCTGATCAAGAAGATTCAGGATGGCTGGCTCGATTTCGATCTCGTGCTGGCGACCCCCCAGGTGATGGGGAAGGTCGGTCGTCTGGGTAAGGTCCTGGGTCCACGCGGTTTGATGCCCAGTCCCAAGACGTCGAGCATCGTCCAACCCGAAGATTTTCCGCGGGTGATTCGGGAAGCACGCCAGGGCCGTGTCGAATTTCGCGTCGATAAGACGGCGAACATCCACGTGCCGATTGGCAAGGCCAGCTTTACCCAGGAACAGTTGATGGAAAACCTGAGCGCGGTCATGGACGCCATCGTGCGTGCCAAACCGGCCGCCGCCAAGGGTACGTACGTCCGCCGCGTGACGCTGGCTGCGACCATGGGGCCGGGGATTCGGGTAGATGCCAACCAGGCGGCGGCACTGAAGCCGACCTGATAGAAGTACCAACGTCGTTTCTTTGCCGTTGACCGCAGGTGCCCGGTCTGAGGACCGGGCTTAAAGACACGCCTGCCGAGGCGAAGCCGTACCGGATAGCCGACAGTTTCTGCCACCACAGGCCGAACTGTTTTGTCTGTACGCCTTCGTGTCAACTGGCACGAAGGCTTTTTGTTGTTTCGTTATCACACCTTAGAAGGGGGGTGAATCGTTTGCCGCTCACACGTCAAGAAAAGCAGCAGCTGATCGACCTGTATAAGGAACGGTTACAGCACAGCGAAGCCGTCGTCGTGCTGCGCAACAACGGGCTTACCGTGGCCGACATGACCGATCTGCGCAAGCGCTTGGGCGATCAAGGCGGGATCTTCCAGATCGCCAAGAACACGCTGTTCAAGATTGCCCTGACCGACAGCCAGTTTCCCGTGTCTGACACGTTGTTCACCGGCACGGTTGGCGTCTGTTACGTTACCGGCGCGATCAGTTCGACGGCCAAAATCGTGAACGATTATCTGCGCGACCAGAAAAAGGCCGAACTGCTCGGCGCCCTACTACCGGGCGAAGCGCTGGATGCCGCAGCCGCCAAGGCCCTGGTCGATCTGCCCACGCGCGAACAGGCGTTGGCGCAGGTTCTGGGTACGCTGCAGAGTCCGTTGAGCAGCCTGGTCAGTGTGATCAATGCGCCGCTGCGCGAGATCATCACCGTCCTGCATGCCCGG
>JAYRNS010000589.1:0-1988 GCA_041912075.1 Anaerolineae bacterium | reverse complement strand
GTCGAAGGCAGAATCTCGCGCGCCTGAAACACATAACTGGCGATACCCGCCGCCTGCAGATCGTGGTAGAAAGTGCGGGTAGGAAAGAGGTGCCGCGGGTCGATGCCAGTTGGTTTTAGGGTATCGCGCTCTTTGGTGCCGGAAAACGAAAACAACAGGGGGGCGATGATGGTATCGAGCTGCGGTTCATAGTAGTACCATTCGTACACCCCACTCTGACCTGGCGTTAGACCCGTGTGAATGGTCGTCGTGTGGGCGGCGGTTGTCGACGGAAACTGCGACGTCAGCTGGGTTACGATGCCGTTCTTGAGGAAACGTCGCAGCAAGGGGTGGCCTGCACCCAGGTGCTGCAACAGATGCCACCCCAGCGAGTCGATAAAAAACAAAACAACTTTCGCATAACGCCGGGGTAGTCTCTGGAACATGCCGGGGTCCAAAGACAAAGACCCGGTGCCCGTCAGCAAACAATGGACAGTCGCCGGGATATCAGCGAAACACCCGCCCCCGTAGCGTGGCTCGACCGCTGCAGATTTCATCACTGGTGCTGGTTAACGGTTTGATAACAAGAGAAGCAGTAATTGTGCGTAGATGATTTTGGTAATTGTGGCAATGGGGAAAATCAGGCTGTAGCCCACGTTGGGCAGCTCGTTTTCGCTTTGCTGCAGCGAGAAGCCCAACACTGCTGGCTGCGTATCCAACCCCGAGAGCATGCCAATCAGCAAGCCAAACGGACTCTTGAGCAGCTTATAACCAAACCACAGGGTCAAAAACGCCGTGCTGATCGTGATGACCGCGCCGGCCAGGAAGATCGTGATGCCACCACTTTTGGCAAAGGTTTCGACAAACGTGTAACCAGAACGCAGGCCAATCCCGGCCAGCAGCATGATGAGGCCAATCTGGCGCAGCGTGAGGTTGGCGCTGTATGGCAGGTTCCATACCAGCGGACCAGTCCGCCCCAAGGCGCCGAGGACCAATGCCACCACCAGCGGCCCACCGGCCAGACCCAGCTTGAACGTCAGGCCACCAGGCAGGGGAATCGGAATGGCACCAATGATCAGGCCCAAGGCGATGCCCAGGCCAAACGTCAGCAGATCGATCTCGCTCAGCGCCTTGTACGAGTCGCCAAAAAAGCGGCTGACCGCGTTCATGTTGGTGCGCCGGGCCACCACGCGCACACGGTCACCCAGTTCGAGACGCATGTCGCCGCGGGCCAGCAGGTCGATGTCTCCACGCCGGACGCGGGTGATGAACGCGTCGTACGTCTCCGGTAGTTTCAGATCCGCAATGTGCAGATCGGCCACTTTCGGGTTGGAAACGAAGATGCGCCGAAAATCATACTCACTGCGGTCCAGTTCGAGCGCCTCCGAGGCCGCTTCGCCGAGTTCGGGGACGACCTTCTCCACTTCCTCGGCCGCACCCACGATGCTGACCAGGTCACCGAGGCGAAACTCGGTATCGGACGAGCTCAAAATGATGTGCTCATCACGCTTGACACGTACGAACACGACGGGCCAGCGGAACCGCTGCCAGAGTTCGCTGAACCGTTTGCCTTCTACGGCCGGGTTGGTCACATGGATCGTGCGTGTGGTCAGCTCCTGGTCGACGGCCTGAAACTCGCGCGCCCGCAGCGCATCTTCGCGGTAGTTGATCTTCCACACGCGCTGCATGACGTACACGGCCAGAATCATACCCAACACGCCCATCGGGTAGGTCACCGAATAACCGACCGTCGGCTCCGACAGCATCGCCTCCAGCTGGTCGGGTGGTGCCATGAGACGTACCTGGTCGAGCACGCCAGCCAGGGCAGGGGTGTTGGTGAGGCTGCCGGCGAACATGCCCGATGTGATCGTGGCTTTGAAGCCGAGCAAGAAGTGGGCACCGACCGTCACCAGTGCCGCGTAGGTGATCATCAACCAGAAAAAGGCATTGTCGCGCAGGCCTTTGTTCTTGAAGGAGGCAAAAAAGCCCTGACCGCTGGCCAGACCAAT
>JAYRNS010000588.1:0-4031 GCA_041912075.1 Anaerolineae bacterium | reverse complement strand
TGAGCCGATCGATCCGGTACGGTTTGTTGGCAACCGCAGCAGCGGTAAAATGGGCGTGGCCCTGGCGGAGGCGGCGCTCGACCTGGGGGCAGCGGTGACTGTGGTGCACGGCCCCTTGAGCGTACCCCTGCCGCTGGGCGTCGAGGCCGTGCCGGTCGAGACGGCGGTGCAGATGTGTGATGCGGTTTTGGCAGCGCAACCGGAGATCGACGTCCTGATCGGCGCGGCGGCGGTGGCCGATTTTCGGCCGGCAGAAGTGGCCGATCAGAAGATCAAAAAGAAGGGCGATAGCGAGGGGCTGGTCATCACCCTCGTGCGCAACCCCGACATTCTGGCCGAGGTCGCCCGCCACCAGGTGGCCCTGGGGCGCCCGTACGTCACGATCGGATTCGCCGCCGAGACCGAAAATCTGCTGGACAATGCCCAGGTCAAGCTGGCCGCCAAGGGTCTGGACCTGATCGTGGCCAACGACGTGACAGCCACCGACGCCGGGTTCGCGGTCGACACCAACCGGGTTGTGCTGCTGGCGCCTGGTACCGCACCTGAGCCGCTGCCCTTGCTGAGCAAACAAGCCGTGGCGGAGCGGATCATGCAGCGGATTACTGAAATGCTGCTGAGGCAACCCCCAGATTAAGAAGATTCACGTCAGGTCTAGATCTTGAAGAACTTGAAGTGCTTCTCCAAGGAATTCACTCAATGAGATGGCGCGTTGTCCTTCGGATGAAAAATCGTGTTGGTCCGGTGCACTTGCGGGATGCCGGTGCCATCTGCCGCTATTACAGTCGCGACCAAAGATGCGAGAACGGCGGAGCACCAGGCTGTAGCTGATCAGTTGCTTGGATTCATTGACATAAACCTGGACAAAACAGTCTGAATCGACATGCAGTCGCAGCTTGATTGTATGGTCAGTCTTGTCGATTGTATCTACAACACGGATAAACGCCCATTCTGCTGCCGTGCGTTGTGCATCACGCTCGACATCGTCCGGAGTCACAATTCGCCTCGAAGACTGACCAACTGGTTTTCGACCGTACGTATGCCATCCACGGCTTGGTCCCAGTCCTGGTGATCACTCTCGACCTCAAATGAGTAACCCATGGCCTTGACCACCTCACCGGCCTCGAATTCCTCCAAGGTCATGCCATATTTCTGCCGGAACAGCCGATCGCTTAACTGGTAACGCGCCAAACGACGACGCAGCTCCTGTTCGGCCAGACGCATCACTTGTTGTTTGGGTGCTGCACCAGGCTCAAGTGAATTCAAAATGCTTAGCAACCGATTCGATAGTTCCACTTGTAGCATAGGTTCGCCTCCATGGCAGTCTTGTTCACGCCAACGTGGTCATTATACCGTAACGACTCGTTCTTAGCCACTTCAGATTGACACCGCTTGCTGGATCGTGCTATGATTCCTAGCCTCACCCGACCATCCGAGATCGTTATTCCCATTCAGGAGGTATCCCATGCTGCGACCGTTAATTCTGATGTGCGTCGTTTTGGTGCTGTTGTTTGTCAGCGGTGTGTTACCCGCAGCCAGCAGCCAGCCAGCCTTGGGGCACGTCAGGCCTTTCACGGCACCCTGCACGCTGGGCGCTGGCTATGACCCGGCGTGCGACGTCGACCAGGACAACGACGTGGACATCTCCGACATCCAGCTCACAGCCAGCCGTTGGGGCACCGCGGGCACCTGGGTCAGCGACAACAACCACAACCACCTCGGCCAGACCTGGACAGGGAACAACAACCCATTGACCTTGAACGGTACGTTTGGTGCACCGGGGTTTGCCGCGCTTGTTCTGAGCAACAGCGCGGCCAGCGGCGACGGCCTGCGCATCCAATCGGCCGGCGGCGATGGTGTCCAGGTGTCGTCGGCGACCGGGTCCGGCGTCTATGTCGAGTCGGCCAACGGCGTCGGTTTCCAGGTCAACTCGGCTGGGACTTATGGGGTGGCGACCACCAACACCACCTACGATGGGGTACGCGTGCGTCTGGCCGGCGAGAACGGCGTGTCGGCCGAGACGACATCGGCCACGCATTACGGCGGCCTGTTCTACAACTCGGTCGCGGGTGGCGCTGGCCTGTACGCCCGGGGGGGCGATACCCTGGCGCCAGATGTGGTCCTGGGTGGCAGTTCGACGGCCAACGATGATGGGCGCATAGTCTCACAGCCTGGCTTCCCCGGCAGCGATGTGATGATACACAGCAACGACGAAGTCTGGCTCATCCTGGACGACGACGACGATGAAAGTGGTAACCTGTTGGTTCTGAACGGCGCGGGTACGCAGGTGCTGAGTGTCAACGAGAGCGGCAACCTCGTCGCCGCGGGCACCAAATCGGCCGTCGTCGAAACCGAAGCCTACGGCCGGCGGCTGCTCTATGCGATGGAATCACCGCAGAATTGGTTCGAGGACTTTGGCAGCGCGCAGCTGCACGACGGCCAGGCGACAGTCACCATCGAGCCAATCTTTGCCGCAACCGTCAACCTGAGCCAGCCGTACCACGTCTTCCTCACACCCCTGGGTGACTGCCCGCTCTACGTGGCCGAGAAGACGCCGGCGTCATTTACGGTGCGTGCCATGGCAGGTCAGGCGTGCAGCATTGGCTTCGACTACCGTATGGTTGCATTGCGCAAGGGCTTCGAGGACCTGCGGCTGGCAACCCCGGAACCGGTCACGGACTAGACCATTTTCGGCTTAACCCGATATCACTCCTAGCTGCTGCATGAGCCCGAAGGCGTCATACTGCACCCATGACTCCTGCAGGGCGCCCTCACCCACGCGGAACAGCGTTATCCTACTGAAGCCCACCCGGGGACCCGAGGCGGGAATACCGAAACAGTCACCGCTGTGCGTGCCGCTGGCGGTGTAGCGGACGGCGATGCAATCCCCTTCGCTGATCGTGTCCTAGATGGCAAAGCGGACGTCCGGCATGCCGGCGCGAAAGCCACCAAAGATCATCTTGATCCCACCCGGCCCCGACGGAACGCCAGAAGGTGCGTTGTGATCGACGAAACCAGGAGCAAGGATGCGGTCGAGCACGTCCAGGTTGCCCTGGCTGAAGGCATCGAGAAAGAACTGGCGGATCAGATGAATACTCTCAGACACGGATTGCCTCTTCAGATCGATCGAGATGGTTGGTGGGATGGCAACATTATGCATCGAAATGCCTGATTCCGCAAAGCAGAGACCCAATGGATTCCTTGACAAGTCGCCCGTCGGTGTGTTACACTCGTCTCAATTGAATAGACCTTCGGGGCAGAGTGAGGTTTGTCCAGGTGTGAACATCGGGTGAGCCAATTCTCGACCGACGGTAGGGGAGTTGTTCATTCGCCAATGTGACACCTCCCGAGCCCGTGACCCGCGCAGGCGGTGGATCCGGTGACGGCCCGATGGCCCAGTCCGGAGCCGACGGTATAGTCCGGATGGGAGAAGGTAACGACCCTGACCGGCGACACCTTTCGTCCTGACCGAATCGCAGCCACACCGTGGCCATTCGGAGAGGTGAAGGGTCGTGTTGCCGGCACGCTGGACGCGCGGTTTGCGCGTAGGTGGCATGTTGTGAAGGGTGTTGTCCCTGGAGGTCGGACCTGCCAGGGATTCTTTTTGACCCCGACACGCCCGACCGGCGACAACGTGGGGACACCCAGAGCCACATCGGGATCGTGAGACACAGACGCCGCGTGCGCAGCGTGTACGGCAAGCCGGGCTTCCGAAGGTGCAGGCCTTTGGAAGCCTTTGTTTTGTGGTCACCAGCCGGTCGGGCGGATGTCGATGTGCTGGCCTTGGGAGTGATCGTGAGAAGCGTATGATCGTGGAAGAACGGGCACGCAGTGAAACATTGAGCAGTGCACCGGCGCCAACACGTCGTGTAGGTCGTTCTGGCCGGCCGCCCAGCCTGCGTGTTCTGCGTGTACTGGCCAGCGGGCTGACGCTGCGGGCCGGTCTGCTGCTGTGGGATTTGGTGGTGCGTCTGGGTGATTACCCGCCCTACATCTTGCCCAGCCCGCACCTCGTGGCGCAGAAATTTCTAACC
>JAYRNS010000587.1:0-11235 GCA_041912075.1 Anaerolineae bacterium | reverse complement strand
TATGCCGCCGATTTCGCCAGCGGTTACATCGCTGAATCAGCTGAAAAACTGCAGCGCCGGCTGTACCAGTATTATGCAGCTCTGCTCGGCCAGGGCGACTTTTTCCCCAACCAGTGTAACGCACCCTGGGTTTCTTCAGTGATCGAAGCGGACGGCACGGTACGGCCCTGTTTCTTCCAACCACCCCTGGGCAACATCCACGAGTCAGCGAGCCTGGATGCCATCCTCAACTCATCACAGGCCATTGCCTGGCGCCAGGGGTTGGACACGCACCGCGATGCCATTTGCCGCAAGTGCGTGTGCACCCTCAATCTGCGCGAATCTACCAATGGATATGCGCCATGACCAAACGGCACAAAGTGGTTCTCTACAACCCACAGGCAGTCTTTTACACCATGCCCCTGGGCTTGCTGGCCGTGGGCTCCAGCCTCGATCCCGAACGCTACCAGGTGGTGATCGTCGATGGCCGCCTGGAAGCCGACCCGGTGCAGGCAGTGCGCGCCCACCTCGACGATGCTTTGTGCCTGGGTATGACCGTGCTCACCGGCGCGCCGATTCGTGATGCGGTGCGCATGTCACGCGCCGCCAAAGCGGTACGACCCGATCTGCCGGTGATCTGGGGCGGATGGCACCCGTCGCTGTTTGGTGTGGATTGCCTGGAGGAAGCCAGCGTCGACATCACCGTGCAGGCGCAGGGTGAAGAGACCCTGTGTGAAATCCTGCAGCGGCTGGAAGACGGCACGTCGATGGCCGGCTGCCTGGGCTGCGCCTACCGCGCCGCCGATGGCCAGACCCAGCTCAACCCGCCGCGCCCACTGCGCAACATCAACACCTTCCGCACGCACAACTACACGCTGCTTCCTGTGGAACGCTATTACCAGCTCAAAGGCAAACGCCAGCTCGACTATATCTCGTCGCAGGGCTGCAACTTTCGCTGCGCCTTCTGCGCCGATCCGTTTGTCTACAAACGCAAATGGGTCGGTTTCGAGCCAGAGCGGGTTGGCGAAGAGGTGGCGTCCCTCTGGCAGCGTTACCACTTCGACGACCTTTCGTTCCAGGATGAAACCTTTTTTACACGCACAGACCGGGTGGCGGCGATTGCGGAAGAATTTATCACCCGCCGACTGCCCATCACCTGGGCCGGCACGATGCGCGCCGACCAGGGTGATCGGCTGCCCGATGCCGTGCTGGCCTCGTGCAAAAAGTCCGGTTTGCGCCGCGTGATCATCGGCGTCGAGTCGGGTTCTCAGGCGATGATGGACTGGATCATGAAGGACATCAAGCTCGAGCAGGTCTTTATCAGCGCCGAAAAATGCCTGCGTCACGGCATCAACGTCATCTTCCCGTTCATCGTCGGCTTTCCCAACGAAACCGATGCCAGCGTGCAGGCGTCGTTGGACGTCATCAAACGCCTGCGTGCGTTGAGCCCAAACTTCCAGACACCGGTGTTCTATTTCAAACCCTATCCTGGCTCGCCGATCACCGATGCCGCGGTACGCGACGGCTACCGGCTGCCGCGTACGTTGGACGAATGGGCGGACTTCGACTTTATCGGGTCGGCCGGCCCGTGGGTCGACGCCGACCGTTACCGGCTGATGGAGCGGTTCAAGTTTTATGCGCAGCTGGCCTGGGATCAGCCCAAGCCCTGGCAGTGGCCCTTGCAGAAAGTGGCGCAGTGGCGCTGCCGGCACGATGTTTACAGCTTTCCCATCGAAAAAACCGTCGGCCAGTGGCTGCGGCCGCCGGAGCGGTTGTCATGAGTCAAGGTGCGGTGGGATGTTAGGTGTCCACACGCTGACTCAGCGCAGCACGACGCAGCTTCAACGTCTGGCCGCCGCCAGCATGCGCACCTGGCTGGCGCTGCGTTACCGCGTGGTGGGGCGCCGCTACAACCGGCTGGTGCTGGAGGAGATCGACGGCGTACCGCTGCTGGTGCTGCCGCACGTCTTCAACCCGGTGCTGCTGCGCACGGGGGCCTTCATGGCGCGTGCCGTGACCACCGTGACTTTACCCGCGGTTCCGTTGGGGCAGCGCGTCCGGCTGTTGGACATGGGCACGGGTTCGGGCGTGGGAGCGGTGTTTGCTGCGCGCCGCGGCATGCAGGTCGTCGCGGTCGACATCAACCCGGAGGCGGTGCGCTGCGCACGCATCAATGTCCTGCTCAACCAGCTGGACGAGCGGGTCGAGGTGCGCCAGGGTGATCTGTTCGAGCCGGTGAGCCAGGAAACATTCGATGTCGTTCTGTTCAATCCACCTTTCTATCGGGGCCAACCGCGCGGTCTGATCGACCACGCCTGGCGGGGTAGGGACGTGTTCGAGCGTTTTGTCGCCGGTCTGGACGCGCGCCTGGCACCCGGTGGCTGTGCCCTGCTGGTACTATCAACGGACGGGGATTGTGATGACCTGTTGGTGGCGCTGTGGGAGGCCGGCTGGCACGTCGAAGCGGCAGTCGCCAAAAATCTCATCAACGAAGTCGTGACGATGTACGCGGTCACCCGGCAGGCGCCGTGAGCGCAGGATCGCCGGGCGACGCCAGCGGCGTGCCGTGGACCATCCGTGCCGCACGTGACGACGACGTCGCGGGGATCGTCGACCTCTTCGCTGAAGCTTATGGCAAGGAGATCACTGCGGCGCACTGGCGCTGGAAACTCACAGGGCTGCCTTCGCCCGTCGATAATGTGTGGATTGCGCTGGACGGGAGCAGGCCAATCTTTCACTACGCCGGCATTCTGGTGCCCTTTCAGTTCCCGACGGGCCAAAGCCAGGTGATGATTAGCACCGATTCGATGACTGCCCCAGCCTACCGGCGGCGGGGTTTGCTCACGACCGTCGTGCCACGTCTGTTCGATTCCTGGCGGGCGGCTGGTATTCCGTTGACACTCGGGCTGCCCAATGAGCGTTGGGGGTCGCGGCGCAGCGCCATCGGCTGGCGGCTGCTGTTTCCCCTGCGCTGGCTGCGTTTTCCGCTGCGCCTGGAAAGCCTCGCGGGCAGGAAGCTGCATCTGGACGGTCTGGCGCATCTACATGCCGCCAGCACACTCTGGCAGCGCTTCTGGCGCAGCCGGGCCGCGCTCGATCCAGGCGTGGAGGTTGCGCGGGTGGATGAAGCGGGTTCGTTGTTCGATCGTTTATGGGCGCAGCGGGCAGGTGACGTGCCGTTTTCGGTGGTGCGGGACGGTCGTTGGGTGACCTGGCGTTACCTCTCGTCACCGATGATGCACTACGAGGTGCTGCTCGCCAGCCGCGACGGCGAGCCAGTGGGTTACAGCGTGGTTGGTTACGGTCGTCGAGACCACACACAGATGGCACCCCAGGCGGGCGGGCGTGGTTACATCGTCGAGATGCTGGTGGCGCAGGATGATCGGGCGGCAGTGGACACGCTGATCGTGCGCACCCTCCAGGCCATGGCCGCGGCCGGCTTCGATCAGGCTCTGACACTGGCGGTGCCCGGTACGACCCTCGATGCGGCATGGCAGCGCCTCGGTTTCCGGCCGGCGTGGGGCGCTTTCGACGTGTGTTACGTGCCGCTGGCGGACGACCTGCCGGCAGAGATCATCGGCAGCCCGGCCAACTGGCACATCGCCGGGGGTGATTTTGACATCGTCTGATGTTCCGGCACCGGTGTCACGGCCGCGCCGGATGCTGCGGCGGGGCAAACAGGCGGCGCGGGTTGGGATGATTGCGCTCTGGACAGCCGCTTTTCGCATACTCGGCCGCTTTTGGCGCCGCCCCGTGCAGCCGTGGTCGAGCCAGGGGCAGGAGCAGGTGTGGGTGATTGCGCCCCATCCCGATGATGAAGCGGTGGGCTGCGGCGGTACGCTGCGGCGCCACCGTGCCGCCGGCGACCGGGTGATCGTCGTGTACGTCACCGACGGCCGGCGTGCGTTCTGGTCCGGTCTGTCACCCGATGAAGTGGCTGAACAGCGGCGGGCGGAAGCGGAAGCGGCAGCCCACTGCCTGGGTGCGGAGATGGTCTGGTTCGGGCTGCCCGAAGGGAACTGGACGGTAACGGAACTGGTACCGCTCCTGGAAAACCTCGCCGGTTTGGGGGGGCCCACCGTGATCTATGCGCCATCGCGCATCGATTTTCATCCAGAACACCTGCAGGTGGCAGCGGCGGTCGCCTGCTGGCTCGACCGGGCGAACCGGTCTCCGGGTGAAGTCACCGTGCGGGTCTATCAGATACAGGTGCCGCTGATGCCGCAGCTGACGAACGTGGTGAGCGACACGGCATCGGTAGCGGAAACCAGTGTGTTGGCCAGGGCGGCCTACGCCAGCCAGCAGGTCAGCATCGCCCGTACGGACCGTATGCAGCGTTATGCTACGGCCTGGTACGGCCAACCAGGGCCGGTGGAGGTATTCTGGCAGCTGCCAGCGGCCGCCTACTGCCGGGTCCATGCGGGCGACCCGGCGGGGTGGCCGGCGGTTTTTCGCAGCCTGCGCTACGAGCCATGGAGTGATCCGCTGGCGTATGTGCGAGGGTGGCTGGAACGGCGGGCTGTCGGCGGGGCTGGGGGTTAGGGGCTGGGGGCTGGGGGTTAGGGGCCAGGAGTTGGGGATTAGGGGCCAGGGGTTGGGGTTTTGTGGGAGCGCCGCCATCTATGGCGGCTGCCTGGGAACGGATTACTGTCAACGCGGGTGGGACCGTGTCCCACCCTGGGGAACGGATTGAACGAATTAAGGCGGCGGTATGCGATTCGTTGATTCGTTGCCCCCATTCGTTGACGGCCGCGCCGGGAACGGATGAGGCGGGGGACGAATGGATTGTGAGCGCGTATGCGCGTGGTGATGGTTGTGCCGGGTGGGGTGGATCGTGGCGGGCGGGAGCGGGTGATTCCGGCGCTGCTGTGGTTGATCGAGCGGCTGGCGCAGCGTCATCAGGTTCTGGTGATTGCGCTGATGCAGGAGCCGCAGGCGAGTACGTACCCGCTGCTCGGTGCCCGGGTCGTGAACCTGGGGCAGACGACGTCAGGCATGCCTGGCGTGGGCCTGCAGCAGCGGCTGCGCCAGGTGCGGCAGGCGATTGACGAGCACGGTGGGGCCGACGTCATTCACGCCTTCTGGGTCGGCACCACCAGTACGATGGCGGTCTTGGCTGGACGCTGGCTGCGCATCCCGGTGGTGGTCAGCGTGGGCGGTGGTGAGCTGGTGTGGCTGCCGGACATCGGCTACGGCGGTGCTGGCACCTGGCGCGGACGGGCGCATGCCCGGCTGGCCTGGCGGCTGGCCGCGGCGGTGACCGGGGGCAGCCAGTTTGTACTGCGGATGGTCCAACCGCAGCGGCCCGATGCACAGTGGGTGCCCCTGGGCGTCGACCAGGGGTTGTTTGGCGGTGCCGTGGATAGGCCGGCCGGCCCACCCTGGCGTCTGCTGCACGTCGCCAGCATCAACCGGATCAAGGACCCAACCAACCTGCTGCACGCGCTGCGGCAGGTGCTGGATCAGGAGCCGGACGTCCGTCTGGATTGGATGGGCGAAGACACGTTGAACGGTACGCAGCAGGCGTTGGCGGCTGAGTTGGGCGTGGCGCACGCCGTGCGTTTTCACGGCGTGCTGCCGGTCACTGCGCTGCCGGACCTGTACCGGCAGGCGCACCTGTTGGTGCAGTCTTCCCGCCACGAAAGCCAGGGCGTGGCGGTGTGTGAGGCAGCCGCCTGTGGGACGCCGACGGTGGGCACGGCCGTTGGCCTGGTAGATGAGCTGGCCCCCCAGGCCGCGTGCCGCGTGCCGGTGGGTGATCCTACCGCACTGGCAAACGGGATTCTGGCGCTGCTGTGTGATGCGCAGCAGCGGGAGCAGATGGGTGCCGCAGCCCAGAGTTGGGCGCACACACACGATGCCGATTGGACGGCGCACACCTTCGAAGCGCTCTACGCGCAGTCAAACAAGCGAGGACCAAAAACAGACGATGAACACTACTTCTGAGAAACCCCTCATCCTGCTCTATAACCCCAAGGTGGCCAAGCCTGGTTATCACCGGCTGCCGCATTCCCTCTTGCAGCTGGGCACGCTGCTCGAGGGCCGCTATCCCTACGAGATCATCGACGGCAACCTGGAACAGGGCCGTGACCGGGCGGCCGAGATCATCGACCAGGTGCAGCGCGACGGCGTGCGCTATCTGGGCGTGACCATCATGCCCGGTCCCCAGCTGCAGCAGGCCGTTCCCGACATCAAACGCATCAAGGCCGCCTGCCCGGAACTGACCGTGGTGATCGGTGGATATTTCCCCACCAACCACCCCAACACCTGTGCCAAAGACCCGGCCATTGATTATGTCGTGCTCAGCGCCGGCGAAGATACCCTGCTCGATCTGGTCGATACACTCGAAACCGGCGGCGATCCGGCGCAGGTGGCCGGTCTGGCGTTTGCGCGTGACGGCCAGGTGATCCGTACGGTGCCGCGCCCGCCGCACCACCCCAACGACCTGCCGTGGTACCCCTACCACAAAATCCCGGTCGCCCAGTACGTCAACCGCACGCATCTGGGCACGCGCACGCTCAGCCACCACAGCAGTTTTGGCTGCCCGTTCTTCTGCAATTTCTGTGCCGTGGTCAACCTGGCCGAAGGCAAGTGGCTGCCGGAAAGCGCCGAGCGGTTGGGTGAACTGACACAGGACATGGTCGACCGCTGGCAGATCAACGCCCTGGAATTTCACGACAACAACTTCTTCACCAGCGAAAAGCGCGTCGCCGGTTACGCCCAAGAGCTCCTGCGGCGGGGCTTGCAGGTCGCCTGGTGGGGCGAGGGGCGCATCGATACCATGCTCAAGTTCAGCGATGAGACGTGGCGTTTGATGCGTGACAGCGGTCTGAAGATGGTCTTTATGGGTGCCGAGAGCGCCGACGATGAAACGCTCAAGCGCATGAACAAGGGCGGCACGCTCACCGCCGACAAGACCCTGGCCCTGGCCGCGCGTGCCCGCCAGTTCGACATCATCCCCGAGTTCAGTTTTATCCTGGGCAATCCGCCCGACCCCAGTGCGGATATCAAACGCGGCATCGAGTTCATCCGGCGTGTCAAAGAGACCAACCCCAACGTCGAAATCATCATGTACCGCTACGACCCGGTGCCACTGGCCGGTGAGATGTGGGACGGTGCCCTCTCGACCGGCTTCGCCTTTCCGCAGACCCTGGACGAATGGGTCGATCCGAAGTGGGAACGCATCCAGCTGCGGCGCAGCGCCGACACCCCCTGGCTCACACAGGCCGACCGCGACCTGATGCGCAACTTCGAGACGGTGCTCAACGCCTACTTCCCCACCAGCACCGACCGCCGGCTGCGCAACCCGATGTGGTATGCCGCGCTAAAGACCCTGAGCACCTGGCGCTACAAGACACGCTTCTATCAAAAACCGGTCGAGTTGAACAAGCTGCAGGAGTGGATCCGCTACCAGCGACCGGAAACCTCGGGATTCTAGCCAAACCCTGCGGGTCGGCAAGACCCGCAGGGTTTCTGTCTTGAGAAACCATGCACATCGCCATCGTCAACTATGCGTATGCGCCTGACCTGACCCAGCCGGAGGCGCTGGTCGAGCGTTATTTTTCTTTGACCAACTGGGCCAGCGGTCTGGCCGGCGCGGGCGCCCGGGTGACGGTGCTGCAGGCATTTGGTGGAGATGCATCGTTGGAGCACGAGGGTGCCATCTACCAGTTCGTCAACGATCGTCTGCCGCCGCACCCGCATCTGTGGCAGGTGCCGCGCCGTCTGCACCAGGCCGTGGGGCGGCTGGGGGCAGCGGTGATTCACGTCAACGGGCTGGTGTTTCCCGTCCAGCTGCGGGCGCTGCGGCGCCAGTTGGCCGCGCCGACTCCTGTAGTGGTGCAGCACCATGCAGAACGTCCCCTGGCGGGCGTGCGCAGCCTGGTGCAGCGCTGGGGGCTGCGTACCGCGGATGGTTTTATGTTTGCGGCGCGCGCCCTGGCCGAGCCGTGGCTGGCACGTGGGGTGATCTCGCCCGGCCAGCCGATCTTCGAGATCATGGAAGGTTCGACCACATTTACCGTGGCGTCGCGCAGCGCGGCCCGGCGCATCACCGGTCTCAGCGGTGATCCGGTCTTTTTCTGGGCCGGCAACCTGGACGCCAACAAAGACCCGCTGACCGTCCTGGATGGTTTCGAGCTGGCGCTGCCGGCCATGCCGGGGGCGCGGCTGTATATGGCTTACCGCTTCGCCGATCTGCTGCCCCAGGTGCAGCGCCGTATTGCGCAGAGTCCAGCGCTGAGCGGTGCCGTTACGCTGTTGGGATCGTTCCCGCATGCCGATATGGAACGCTACTTTAACAGCGCCGATTATTTCTTGCAGGGCAGCCACCGCGAGGGCAGCGGCTACG
This sequence comes from Anaerolineae bacterium, assembly GCA_041912075.1. GTDB lineage: Bacteria > Chloroflexota > Anaerolineae > SSC4 > Amarolineaceae > SSC4. The sequence goes on along the minus strand of JAYRNS010000587.1, from coordinate 2,906 downwards.
CCCTCAACGATGCCCTGGCCTGCGGTGTCGTCCCGATCGTGACCGACATCCCGACCTTCCGCATGATGACCAACCAGGGGGCGTTTGGTGCACTGTGGCCGGTCGATGATGCCCAGGCCCTGGCCGCGGCCTTACGAACCACCGTGGGGCGTCCGTGGGCCGAACAGTCACTCGCCGCGCGCCGCTTTTTCGATAGCCGGTTGAGCGTGACGGCCATCGGCCAGCAAGCCCTGGCCATTTACGGCAGTCTGTCGGCTGCGAGCGAAGCACAACGCCGGCCAGACGGCGCCGGTGATCGTTCATGAAGAACCGTCGCCAGTCCACCCTGCTGTGGCTTCTCCCCGCACTGCTCTGGCATGCCGTGGGTCTCAGCCTCTTTGTGAACTGGCGCGACGTCGTAGACAATCCGCCGCTGCATTACACCGACTACGCCGTCCATTATGCCCAGACCGAGGCGGTCTGCCAGTTTCAGCAAACCGCGGGACGGCTGTGGGGTTACAGCCCCTATTTTCACGCCGGTTACGCCGAAGGAACGCTGTTCGACGTCGACAACAAGTTCGTTGCCGTGGCCAGCTGCCTGCTCAACCGCCTCGGCCCCAACTTGCCGCTGGCTTACAACCTGGTCATGGCGGCGCTGCTGGTGTGTGCGCCATTCGGCGTCTTTGCGGCCGCACGTTTAATCGGCGAGCCGGCACGATCGGCCGGGATTGCGCAGTTGTTCGGTCTGGCGTTGTGGTATGGCGACGCCACGATCAGCTGGATGTGGCGGGGCGGGGGGATTGCGTTTCTGGTGGCGGCCTTGGGCAGCCTGGTGGTCATGGCGGCGTTTTGGCGCTGGGCCGGGCTGACGCAGCCCCGGCTACCGGGCGGCGAGCCGGCCGCGGGCACGGCGGCGGAGATGCCGCACCGGTGGGGCCCGCCAGCGGCGCTGCTGACCTGGTTCGTCTTGGGACCCATCCTGTTCTGGCTGCACGCCTTCAGCTTCGTGATGCTGGTGATTCCTATCGGACCCGGTTTATTGATCGCGTGGCGCCGGCTGACCTGGCGCCGGCGGGTGCTGCCCTTTGTCTGGGCCGGCTGGGTGATCCTGCTCAACTGGCCGTGGCTGGGAACGCTGCTCCGTTTTTTGCCCACACGGGTGTCGTCGGCGCAGTTTTTGCAGGGCGGGCTGTCCATGTTGCTCGCGGACGCCAGGGCACCGTACGGTTTCCTGCGTCTGGCCATCCTGGTTCTGGCTGTGTTCGGCCTGGTGGCCTGGCGGGCAGAACGCCGGCTGCACTGGATGCCGGCCGCGGCGACCATCTTTGGGCTCATTGGTCTGGCCTATCTTGGCATCTACGTGGGGGCTGGTGATCTGCAGCCGGCACGATTCGTGGCACCGGCCCTGCTGCTGGCGGCACTGCCCGCCGCCGTGGTGCTGGACCGCGCCGCCGTGCGGTCAGCGCGCCGCACGCTGCTCGTGGTCACAGTCAGCCTACTCGTGGCCATCCCCGCGTTATGGGTCGCACGGCCGCGGCACATCCTGCAGGCCGACGGTACGCCGGCCGATTTCCTGAGTGGGCCGCGCGCCGCCGAGCAGCAGGTCTGCGCGGCGCTGCACCAGCTTGACGTGTCGCAGGGCCGGGTGCTGACCAACGATTGGCGCCTGGGCGCGTATCTGCCAACGTGCAGCGGTGCCCAGGTGATTGGCGGGCCGTTTCTATGGGTCTGGACGGTCTACGGTTACACCAACGCCGGTTTGGATGATGTGCTGCAGCAACCCCTCAGGCAACTGTCACCTGCGGACTTGCAGTCCATCATGGCCCAGTACAACATTCAGTGGGCCGTTGTCAACACAGAGGTTTTCGGCGATGGTTATACGTTGGCTGATTGGGATCGCGACCATCCCGGACCCTTGACCTTGCGACAAACCATCGACAACCTGGCGATTTATGAGGTCGAACAGCCCGCCTCCTGGTTCGCCCAAGGCCATGGCCAGGTCCAGGCGGGTTTCGACCGGTTACGAGTCACGCAGGCATCTGCCGGCGGGGTGACGCTCAAGTATCACTGGATCGAGGGTTTGCGCAGCGAACCGCCGCTGCCTATCCGTCCCGTGTCTATCGGTGCTGACCCGGTTCCATTCATCGCCGTGGACAACGGCAACACCGCCGCTTTTGATATTTATTTTCCCTGAGAGGCTGGAGATGCTGCGGAAACTGCCGTCATGGGTCTGGACTGTCTTGGCCCTGGTTGCCTTGCTCGTCTACCTTGCCGGGGTCGCCGTACCCGCGGCTGACCGATCGACGAACGGCTTTGCGGCCTACTACACTGCCAGCCACGTATTGGCCGCTGGTCCAACCGCGATGGCGCAGGTGTACGACAATGCCTGGTTCGGCAGTCAGGTCAGGCAAAGCGGATTCCCCGACGTCGCCGACATCTTCAATATCCAGCCGCCCACGATGAGCCTGATTCTGTTACCCCTCGCCGGGCTGCCACCGCAGACGGCCCGGCTGACATGGATTCTGTTCAGCCTGGTCTGCCTGGTGGGTGGTCTGGTGGTGTTAGGCCGGGCCCTGGCACAACCGTGGTTGTGGGGGTTGTGGGTGACCCCGCTGGCTTTGCTCTATGCACCGGTCAGCGAGACGATTCGCCTCGGCCAGGCCTATTTGGCGCTGTTCTTCCTCTTGAGCCTTTTCATGTGGGCGCTGGTGGTGTGGCCGCCGCGCCGGCGAACCAGCGCGACGGCCGGAGTATCGCTGGGTCTGCTCCTGATCCTGAAAACGACCGGCGTCTGGTTGTGGCCACTGCTGGCGGTAGCCCGGCGTTGGTCCATCTTGGGCTGGGGAATGCTCACCGCAGGAGTCATCGCTCTGGTCACGCTACCCTGGACCGGCAGCGCAGCCTGGCGCACCTACCTGAGCCTCGTC
>JAYRNS010000586.1:0-2207 GCA_041912075.1 Anaerolineae bacterium | reverse complement strand
TTGGCGCTGGCGTCGATCAGATCGACCGCCGTGTACCATGCTTCCCGGACTCTGGCGCACCCCGGTCCCGGCGGAAAGCTGACCGACGCATTGAGGCTCGGCACCATACGGTTGATCCACGTCCCCAGCAGCATGTTGTCAGACTGCCCCATAATGTGTTCGCCAGCTTTCATGCTGCTGCCGGCAAACCGGGTAAAGTGCGGCGTGATGTGCGGAAAGCGTACGAGCAGCGGTTTGGCCAGATGCGTGGCGCCCGTCTCCATCCAGCCATTGACGTCCTTGCGCCGCTGTTGGAACCGGGTCCACGTAACCGGTTCGCTGGTTACGTCCGAGGTCTGGAGGGTCACTTCCCGGTTGAAGGGGAACCAAAAATACTGCGCGTAATCATGCGCCTCGAAGGTTTGAGCTGCTTCGTCCATCGCCTGGCGCATGTCGAGTTTGTGATTGACGACGCGCACGTTGAAGTCGGGCTGCAGTGCAAGCGTGATCTTGGTGAAAATGCCAAACAGACCCAGGCTGCACGCCACGGCCCGCCACAGGTCGCCGTCGCGGTCCTTGCGCACCGTACGCACCTCACCCGTGCCGGTCACCAGCTCGACCTCTTCCACGAACTCAGAATACGTTCCCCACCGCCTGGAGAAACCGTTGGCGCCCACCGCCACCGCCCCGCCGATAGTGATCGTCGGGATGTCTACGTTCATCGGCAGGCAGACGCCGTGTTGGCTGAAGGCACGCAGCGTATCGCCCACCGTTACACCGGGCTCGACGGTGACGCGGGGCGGGTCGGTGCTGATGGCGAGAATCCTGTTCAAACGGCGTGTGCCGATCAGGTAGTCTTCGGTCAGACCGAGTGGACTCCAGGAGTGACTGTCACCCACGACGCGCACCTTTTTCCGGTTCTGCCGGGCTTCCTTGACGATCTGCTGGACCTCGGCGACCGACGCTGGTTCGTAGTAACGCGCGACCGTACTCGACACGTTGTGAGCGTGATTGTGCCACGGATAATTGGTTTGGTACGTCAGATTCATGATGACCACTCCTGAGAAACCGGGGACATGGCGGGGTATTGCTCTAACGGCGCCGGTTGGGCGACCTGCAAGGCGGGGTTGGCAAAAATTACCCGGTCGAGCAAGTCGTTGGAAAACATGTGCCCGGGATCAGCACCCAGCATCGCATGCACCTTCAGGAACTGTCTGAGCTGATCGCCATAGGCTTGACCGATAAATACCTCGATACCTGGGATGAATTCCCACTCCTTGGCCCAATGCGGGCGCGCCCCGGGCAGCTTCATCCAACGCAGGGCAATGGCCGAGGCAAATTCCTGCCAGTGCGGGGTGGGGGTACTGCTGAGAATCTCGATGTAACATTTGTGTCCCGGCCCGGACGCCGGCGCCAGGAGGCAGTCACTGGCGTTGACAAAACGGGCATTCAGCGTCATGGTGAAGGGATAAAGCCCGCGCGCGGCGAACTCACCGATGACGTCCATGGCATCACCCCAGGCCCGTTGAAACGTCGCGAAATCGGGGTCGAGCTGGAAGGCAAATTCGATGCACGACACGCGTAACATTTCGATCGCATTGCGCCAGTGGATTGCTTCCACCACGTCGGTCACGCGCTGGTGGTGGGGGAACCAGCGATAATTGAGCGTGGCAATCGCCGGCGTCGTCCTGGGCCAGGTGCGCATGACCCACTGCTCCCAGCCGTGGAATACGGCAAACGCGGCGTGTCCGTACCGGCGGCGCCACGTTTTGCGGGTCGCGGTCATTGCCGGCGCATCGGTACGGTCCCAGACCCGCAGCGTCACTTCCTTCTGGTACGGCCAGTAATAGACGTCGGTCGCCTCGTGACCTGGCACCAGCCCCGCAATCTGGCTGCGCATGACGTCGATCGGCACGCGGCGGTCGGATTGGTGGACACGGTAGTTTGGCTCGACCCGCAGATGGACGCGGTAGATGATCCCAAAGAGCCCCAGACTCAAACGCACCGCATGCATGATCTCGGGGCCATGCGTGGCCGCGCGATAGCAGATTGCCTCACCCGCTGCGTCGACGATCTCGATGGCCTCCACCAGGTCGGAGAGTGTCGGCGTCTCCCAGCCGGAGCCATGACTGCCCGTGGCCACCAGTCCGCCAATGCGCACACTTTCCAGCACAACATTGAAGGGCAGCGTGAGAGCGTGCTGCGCCAGCACGTCGTTGATCTGTTAG
>JAYRNS010000585.1:0-2534 GCA_041912075.1 Anaerolineae bacterium | reverse complement strand
TGCACCTCGCGCCCGCCCATTGACACCAGGCGTCGCGCCTGGTCCACCACCAACTCGTCGATCGTGAACACCGGCTCGACCGCCGGCGAGACCGCCCGGCGCAGTGCCACACGCATGCGCGCCAGCAGCTCGCCCATGCCAAATGGTTTGGTCACATAATCATCCGCCCCGGCATCCAGCGCAGTGATTTTAGCAGCCTCCTGCTCCTGCACGGTGACGATGATGATGGGTACCTGCGTCCATTCGCGCAGCCGCCGCGTCACCTCGATGCCGTCCACGTCGGGCAGCCCCAGGTCGAGAATGACCAGGTCAGGCCGGTGGACCGCCACCGCCATCAGCGCCTCGCGGCCATCGACCGCTTCGAACACGTCGTAGCCGTGGTTGGCCAGCGAGGTGTTGAGAAAACGGCGGATCGGCGGCTCGTCATCGACCACCAATACACGCGGACCACGCTCGTTCATGGCGTGTCACTCCTCGCCGCGACCGGCGCGATGGGCAGGGTCAGAATCACAATCGTACCACCGCCGGGCCGGTTCTGCGCCCAGATGCGTCCTTGATGCGCCTCGACGATCCCTTTGCAGATCGCCAGCCCCAGCCCCGTGCCGCTGACCTCCGCCGGTCGCTGCACGCGGTAAAACTTGTCGAAGATCCGTTCCAAATCCTCCGGCGGCACACCGTGGCCGCGGTCGGCGACGGCAATCTCCAAGGTGCTGTCGCCGACGTGTGCCTGTACCTCGATCGGCGTGCCCGGCGGCGAATACTTGAGCGCGTTGTCCAACAGGTTGACCAGCACCTGGACGATCATGACAAAATCGAGCGGCACGAGCACGGAGGGCGCATTGACCGTCACTTCCCGCCCGTGCAGCCGCTCACCCAGCCGGTCGAGCGCTGAGCTGATGACCTCCTGCACGTCGGAAGGCTCGGTTGCCGTTTGCAGCGCGCCGGCTTCGATGCGGGTCATGTCCAACAAGTTGCCCACCAGCCGGTTGAGACGCTCCGCTTCTTCGCGGGCGACCGTGATCATGCTGCGCTGCGCCGGGTTGTCGAGGCAGGCCCCGTCTTCCTCGAGGCTGGTCAGCGTACCGGTGATCGACACCAGGGGGGTGCGCAGGTCATGCGAGATCGAGTTGAGCAGGGCATGCTGCAGCGATTCGGCGGCCCGCGCCAGCTGCGCCTGGCGTGCCTCTTCTGCCAGTTCGGCACGCTCGATGGCCAGCGCGGCCTGGCTGGCAAATGCCTCCAGCAGACGGCGCTGTTCCGGCCGCAGGTGCGGGCCAGGTTCGAGCGGCTGCACGCCCAACACACCCACCACGCCGCGCGCCGTGTTCAACGGAATGTAACGCCCGCTCGACGCCGGTAAGGTGTCCGTACCACGGCCAGCCGGTTGGCCCTGTTTGAAGACCCAGGCCGCCACCGCCGCCTCGTTGTCGTCCAGGGTGAAACCGGGGCTTTGGGCACGCACCGCAAGGGTTGGACCGGTGGGCAGCAAAATCACCGCCTCGCGGGCAAAGGTGCTGCCGACGTGATGGATGACCACGGGCAGGATGTCATCCATCCCGCTGGCTCCCGCCAGGTCACGGCTGAGCTCGTACAGCGCTACGGCCTGCGCCTCCCGCTGCTGGGCGGCGTCGGCCTGTTCGCGTGAGCGGGCCGCCAGGGAGCTAATCACAATACCCACGATGAACAGCCCAACGAAAGTCAGGATGTACTCTGTGTCAGCCACCGTAAAGCGCAACTTCGGCTCGACGAAGAAGAAATCGAAGGCCAATACGCTCAACCCAGCTGTCAACATGGCCGGTCCGCGTCCCAGGTATACGGCTGCGACCACTACCATGGTCAAATAGATCATCACCAGGTTCGCCGGAGAAACGATGCGGTGGATCGGCTCACTGATGAGCGTAGCCAGGGCCACCAGCACGATACTCCACGCATAACGCTGCCAGGGTCCATGTGGCCGCCACGATTGCGGCGGGGCCGTCACGGCGCCCTTGGGCACGCTGCTGATGACATAGATGTCGATGTCGCCGCTGTGCTGAATCAGGCGATCGACCACGGCGCCGCTCAGCAGTTCGCGCCAGCGTGGGCGCAGTGGTTTGCCAGCGATGATTTTGGTGATGTTGTTCTGGTGCGCATAGTCGATGATCGTGGCGGCTACATCGTGACCTGGCAGGGTGACGGTCCTGGCGCCCAGCTCCTCCGCCAGACGCAGGGTGCGTGCGATCCGGTCTTGATCGGCCTGGGGCAGCCGGGCGTTGCCGGCGGTCTCGACGTAGACAGCAAACCATTCGGCTTTGATCTCGTAAGCCAGGCGGCGAGCCGAACGCACCAGCCGTTCGCTCAACGGGCTGGGGCTGACACAGACCAGCAGCCGGTCACCCGCCGGCCAGGGTCCAGGGATCGATCGGGTCTGCATATAGGCCCGCATCTGTTCGTCGACCTGCTCGGCGGTGCGGCGTAGGGTCAGCTCACGCAGTGCCGTCAGGTTGCCCATGCGAAAGAAGCGCTGGACAGCCTGGGCGGCCTGCTCGGGCACG
>JAYRNS010000584.1:0-2177 GCA_041912075.1 Anaerolineae bacterium | reverse complement strand
GGTCTGATCAACGATTTCCCCATCGTCAAGCTGTTTCGTCTCCTGCGCCCCGACCTGTGGCGCAAGGTCATGGTGGGGTCGACCTTCGACGCGACGCTGCGGCTGCTGGATGACTTCGAGCAGGTCATCGCCGGAGCCGCACCGGCCAAGGCCCAGCTGGTCAAATCGGTCAGCGAACTGGACGCGATTCTGAGCCAGCCGGCGGCCAGCCGCCCGATCGCCGTGCTGCACGCGATCGAGGGGGCGCACAGCCTGGGGATGGAGGAGGCCAGCGAGGACGATATCCTGCGCCACCTGGAGACCTTCTACCAGCGCGGGGTGGCCTACATCACGCTGGCCCATTTTTATCCGAACCGCGTCGTCAATCCCTGTTTTCCCTTCCCGGAAGACTTTGCCAACCTCTCGGTGACGCGCGACATCTGGCGGGATCTGACGCTGGGTCTGACCGACTTGGGCTGGCGGGTGGTCGAGCGTATGATGGACCTGGGGATGCTGATCGACCTCGCACACTGCACGCCGGTGGCGCGCAAGCAGCTTTTCGATCTGGCCGACAGACGCGGGCAGCGCGTGCCCTTCCTGGCGACGCACGTCGGTGCGTATGCCATCAACCCGTCGCCCTACAACCTGCAGGACTGGGAGATCCGGCGGATTGCGCGTGACGGCGGCATCGTCGGCGTGATCTTTATGCCCTACTGGCTGTTCCCGCACGGTGCCGGCCACGGCGTCGATTACATCGCCCAGACGCTCCGGCATTTCATCGACGTCGCGGGTGAAGACCACGTCGGCATTGGCACCGACTTCGACGGTTTCACCACCCCGCCCACCGATCTCACGGACACGTCGGAGATGCCGCGCCTGACGCAGCGCCTGCTCGTGGAAGGTTATTCAACGGACAGCATCAAAAAACTCCTGGGCGGCAATGCCCTGCGCGTCGTGCGCGAGGGTTGGGGCCGAAAATCCTGAATGCGCGCCACGCCGGGGGGCGTGCCGGCCACTGACCAACATCTGCGCGCCAACGCATCACCGGGAGGCCAGACATGGCAGATCCGACAAAAGCGGTTGCGGCACTGGGTGAGCCGCGCGTGTTTGTGCGCAGCGAAGAGGGCAGTGCAGCCTTTGGGCGCTGGACCCTCGATCAGGCCGGCCTGCCGGCGTACCGCTACGAGCTCGACCAGTACGACGATCCGCGCGCGGCTTTCCCTAACTCGGAAGGTGCCGACCGGCGCGATCACTGGCATCAAATCGGCAACGACCGCATCACGGCCCTCGCCGCCAATGATGGCACCATCCAGGTGTACCTGTGCGATCGGGGCGGTGTACTGCTCAACCGCGGCGAGGCATCCACCACCAGCCGCGCCGCGGCGCTCGCCCAGCCGCAGTGCACCCCGGCGGATGACCTCTACAGCGCGAGCCGCAGCGAGGCACTGCGCCAGGCACAGCAGCCCGAGCTGGCCGATTACCTGGTACAGCTGCATGCGCCCGAAGAAACACTGACGCCCGAAATGTCGGAGGAATTGTGGGCGGGGCCGCCGCCCCACGCCTACAGCGGTGGTTTCAGTTATCTGGACGATGGGCACGCGATGTGGGCAACCGCGTTTCGTTATCGCCCACCAGGCGCCAAAACCCGGCGCGTGTTTGGAATGGGTTACTTCGAGAGCGAGCTGACCCATCGTAACATCCGTGTCACGCGCCGGGTGTACGCCCCATTCGACGACAAGCCCCTCGTGACAGGCGGGACAGGGCAGGATGAGCCGGTGCTGCTGGTGGACATCCTGATCGAGAACCTGGGTCCGGCCGCGGTCGAGCTGCGGCATTATGAATACTGGGACGTGAATCGTTACCAGCTCAAGCTGCAGTGGCTGCGCAGCGGCAGCCTGCCGGCCTGGATGGGCGATCGCGAGCGGTACGCCATCAACGAAAATTTCAGGCCCGCGATCCAGTACGATGCGCAGGCAGCCGCGCTGCGTTTTCATCAGACGCCCTGTGCGCCGGCGGCTGCGCCTCCGGATGCGATCAGCCCCATCGACTGGGCGCCAGCCGACATCTTCCTGGCCGCTTTGAGCGACCGGCGGCCGGCGGCGTATTACACACAGAAGGCGGCTTTTTTTGGCACCGGTGATGCCCAACAGCCGCGCCCGCAGCCCGAATCGGCCAGCCTGCCCGACCGTGGCATGCCC
>JAYRNS010000583.1:0-2314 GCA_041912075.1 Anaerolineae bacterium | reverse complement strand
TGCGTGTGCACTGGCAGCGGCGCCGGCAATCACCAGGACGTACTCCCCACGCGGTGCCGGTGTGGTGAGGGCGGGTACAGCGTCCGCCAGCTGACCGTGCCACAAGGTTTCGTGTGGTTTGGTGAGTTCGCGGGCGACCAACATGACCCGGTCACCCAAGACCCCCTGCAGGTCAACCAGGCTTTCCTGCAAACGGTGCGGCACTTCGTAGGCCACCAGGGTAGCTGGTTCATCGGCCACCTGCCGCAGCAGCTGCTGCCGGTCGGCCGTGCGCCGCGGCAAGAACCCCAGGAACAGAAAACGATCGGCCGGCAGCCCCGCCACGGCCAACGCCGTCACCGCGGCCGAGGGTCCGGGTATCGGCACGATGCGATGACCCGCCGCGATCGCGGCCCGCACGAGGGCGTAACCCGGATCCGAGATCCCCGGCATCCCCGCATCCGACACCAGCGCCACGTCACCCTGGGCGAGTGCCGACAGCACTTCGCCCTGGCGTTGGGCCAGCTTGGGGGCAAATGCATCGGTGTAGGTGACCAGGCGTGCGCCGCCAATACCACAGGCCGCCAACAGTCGGGCTGTGACGCGCGTATCCTCGGCGGCGATAACCGGCACACTGGCCAGCACCTGCTGCGCCCGTGGTGACCAGTCAGCCACGTTGCCCAACGGTGTGCCAACGACAAACAGGGTGTGTCTCATGAGCCAGGGGATGCCGCCGGCGCCTGCAAGGTAAACAAGCGCTGTCCGCCTATGTCACGCAGGGCAATGACCGGGCCGCGATCGGCGGCGTCGAGGCTGTTCTGGGCTTCGAGCAGGCGCTGCACACCTTCGTCCAAGGGGTAGTCAGGGTACAAACCGAGGCGTCCGCGCAGAATTTCGCTGCGTAATACTTCATACCGGGCGCGGCTGACGTCGTTGGGATCGGGCAGCTCACTGGCCAGGTCACGATACAACGCGTATAAGTTGGCATTGGCGGCCGTCAGTTCGGTACGGATGTCGTCGCGGGCCGCTTCCCAGTCGGGTACCAACCGGGCCTGCAAATCGAGACGCGCCACGCGCAGCTTGAGGGTCAGCCAGTTGGTCAGCGCCAGCTGGGCGGCGGCCCGTTCGCCGGCCCGCGTCGACGATTCCAACACGCCGCGGTAAAAAGTCGTCCGCGCCTGGTCCTCGGCCACCAGCGTGGGTTCCAGGGCGATCACATCTTCGTCGGTCAAAAAGCGCCCGGCCAACAGGCCATTGACCACGTTGTCGAACGCTGCGCGCCGTGACTCGATCGTCGCCGTCAGAGTTTCCGGCACCGCCAGGTCCATACCCAGCGCATCCAGCGCGAGGGCCGGCTGCCGACGCGGTGGCCGTGCACGGGGTGGCAGGTTGGACGCGAGATCGCGCAGCTCGCGCGCTTTGTTGGGATCATCCAGTTTCAAATAGGCCGTCGCCAGCCGGCTGAACAAGTCGGCCCGCTGCGGGTCGAGAAGAAAAACACTGTGGCGCGCCAGGGTTTCGACCATGTCGAGACTGGCACGCGCCAGGTCAGGTTCATCGATCGCCAGCCAGCCATCGGCCGCCTGCAGGGCCGTTTCGGCGCGTGCAATGTCGGGCAGGGTCGGGCTCAAGGCCGCCACTTCGTGGGCCAGGCGAAATGCCAGGGACGCGGGACCTTTTTCACCGGCGGCCGCCTGGCGTTTGCCCAAAAGCAGCAGGAGCCCGGCCCGCTGTGCATCGCTCAGCTCCGGCGTCTGCACGGCCAGGGCATAACCGGCGTGCAGCTCCTGCGCCTCCAGCGCACGCCGTACCACACTGTCGACCGGATCGCCGGCCAACGGCAAAAAACCCAGGTCCGGCGGCACCCGCTGGCCATCGACGACGTCCCACGGCTGCGCCCAGGTCACATCAGGCGCTGTGCCGGCCGTGCTGTTCAAGGAAAAATAGGCCACCAGGGCCACGGCCCCCAGCCCCAGCAGAAAAACCAGGGCGACGCCGAGCCCGATGATGGTCCAATCAGGTTTATTACGCATTCATCCTTCCGCAAATCAGGCGACTTATCCGTACCAGTGCGGGGCGTTTTTTCGCCGTCTTGATCACTGAATACAACGCAGTCTCACCAAACCTGTTCCCTGCAACGGCACGGGGATGTTGCCGGTTCGAGCCTCACGGATTGCGAAGAACCCCACTAGACTGGCACTGCACCCCGCCGGCCCTCACACACAAGCTTCAACTATACTACAACTTGCGCGCCCTGCAAAACACAACCAAACCCGAAGACGCGTAACTCAACCCTACGTCTTTCCCCCCTACTCCTTACTCCCTACTCCCTACT
>JAYRNS010000582.1:0-5559 GCA_041912075.1 Anaerolineae bacterium | reverse complement strand
TCGAGCGCGATGGCACCGAAGTCGAAGTGCCCCTGGCAGACGTCCAGGTCGGTGACGTCGTCGTGGTGTATCCTGGCGACCAGATCCCGGTCGATGGCACGGTGCTGAGTGGGGTGGGTCTGGTCGACCAGCAGAAACTCACCGGCGAATCGATCCCGATCCTGGCTGAGCAGGGGCACGACGTGTTGGCGGCCACGCTGGTGATGGACGGGTCGCTGCGTATCGAAGCACGGCGCACGGGTGAAAACACCCGCGCCGGCGTCGTCGTGGGGCTGATGAAAGCCGCGCCGGTGCACGACACACGCATGGAGGACTATGCGCGCAAGGTGGGTGACCGGGTCGTGATCCCCACGCTGGCCCTGGGTGCGGCGGTGACAGTGGTGACCGGTGGCCAAATCAACCGCGGTGTCAGTGTGATCACGATGGACATCGGTACCGGCGTGCGCGTTTCGGTTCCCACGGCGATTCTCTCGACGCTGACTTACGCCGCCCGCCAGGGTATCCTGATCCGCAGCGGCCGGGCCATCGAGCAGCTGGCCAGCGTGGACACCATCGTCTTCGACAAGACCGGCACGCTGACCCAGGGCAACGCCGGGGTGGTGGGCATCTACACCACCCGCGCCGCGCTGAGTGATACTGAGGTGCTGCAGCTGGCCGCGACCGCCGAACAAGGGCTGACCCACCCGGTGGCAGAAGCCATCACCCGCCACGCGCGCCAACGCGAGCTGGTGCTGAAGGAGTGCGAGGAGTGGGAGTTCCGGGTTGGCCAGGGCGTGGCCGCCACCATCGACGGGCGCATGGTCTATGTCGGCAGCCACCGCATGATGGCCAACCTGGGTGTCGAGATCAAACCACTGCTGGCGGCGCATCCCGAGATCGAAGCCAGCGCGGCCTCGCAGGTGTGGGTGGCCGATGGCGACGGGCTGCTCGGTGTCATTCTCTACCGCGACCCGCCGCGGCCCGAGAGCGCCGAGGTCATCCGCCGTTTGCTCGAGATGGGTATCACGCCCTACATGTTGAGCGGTGACATGAAGAAGGTGGCCGATGCCGTGGCGGCTGAACTGGGGATTGCGCCGCAGCACGTCTTTGCCGAAGCCTTCCCCGAGCGTAAGGTGGAAGTCGTCAAAGCACTGCAGGACAGCGGCAAATCGATCGGGTTCGTGGGCGATGGGATCAACGATTCGGCGGCCCTGGCCCATGCCAGCGTCTCGGTATCGTTTGCCGGTGCCACCGACATGGCGCGTGAGACTGCCGACATCGTACTGATGGACAATGACCTGTCGGCCCTGATCATCGCCATCGAGGCGGCCAAAACGGCCATGCGCACCGTGCGGCAGAACGTCGGCATCGTGGTCGTGCCCAATGTGGCGGGTATGGCGGCGGCGGCGTTGATCGGCATCAGCCCGGCGATTGCTGTCGTCATCAACAACGGTGCGGCGATTGCTGCCGAAATGAACGGTTTCCGCCCGCTCCTGGGTCCGGAAGGTATCAAACAACGGCTGCCCTGGCGGCGTAAGGCTGAGGCGCTGCCGCCGGTGCTGGCACTGCCACCCGTGATAGACATACCAACCAGCGCCGAGTTGTCGAACAATGGCCATCAAGCGGCCGCAACCCCTGTGAGTGATGCGGGTATTGAGATCAGTACGGTGGAAGGCATCACGCTGGAAGCGAACCCGCACCCCGGTCACAACGGCACGACCAATGGTCATCAACCGGTGGACCCGGCTATGGATGCCATTCATGGATCGAATGGGCACAACGGACATAATGGCCACCCGGGTGACAACGGGCACAACGGTCTCAATGGCCAGACTTCCCGCCGGCGGGTCAAACAACCGCCCGGTGCCTGAGCGGTTCAACCGCCGAGGAGGAGGTGGTGTATGGCTGTGGCAACGTTGACCGAATTCGTCGCTGAGCAGACCGTCGCCATCGTGATTGGCGTGGCAGCCATCGTGATGGCACCGAAGGCCGGTCCCAAGCTGGTGGAATATGGCGGTGAACTGATCGCCAGAGCAAGGTCGCTGCGGGAGCCGGCTGCTGCCGGCGATCAGACCATGACCGGTGGGCCGAGGTCGCCCGGGCCGGCGGGTCAGGCTGCGGCGGCCGGCCGCGGATTGGCGGGTGCAGTGACCGGGGGTGCCCAGCGGTGGGGTGAGCAGTGGAGCTGGCTGATCGACGAGGCGCGTACGGCCACGCCGGCACAGGATACGCCGGGTACAGTGAGTGTGTTATCCGCTGTGGCGGGTGCACAAGTGGTCTCACGCGCACCAGGGCGGGTTCGTCTGCGGCTGGCCACACCCCACGCACAGCCTGAGCTCGTCGAGCAGGTCGCGGGCGCACTGGCTGAGCTAGAGGGTGTGGTGCAGGTCCGGGCCAACACCCGCACGAACAGCGTGCTCATTCTGTACGATACGGGACAGTATGCGACGCCCGAAGCGCTGCTGACAGGCGCTGCTCAGATGCTGGTCCAGCACAGAGAGGAAGAGAGGAGGTAGTCGCGTGGCGTGCAGCTTCAATTTCAAGATACCCAGCGACCCGATTGCCATCATCGACATGGTGCGGCCCCTGATCGTCAACGCTGGCGGCACGGTCACCGGTGAGAGCACCCACGTGTCGTTCTCGATCCCCACCGCCGTTGGCCGGTTTGATGGTGCCTGCCGCGTGGTCGAGCCCACCGTGGTCAATATCGCCGTCACCGACAAGCCGGACCTTGTGCCGTGCAACATGATTCGCGAGCGGCTGACGTTCTACATCACCGAGGCGGTGAAGATGTACCGCCAGCAATCCAAGGCCCACCAGCCAACGAATGGAGCAACGGCACATGGCAACAGCATCTGAACACAACGAATCTGCCGACGCGTCGGTGGATTTGAAAGCGATTGAGGAAGCGCTCTCAGCGTTCGGCACGGTCAAGAGCGCCACCTACGGCCGCATCCGGCTGCAGCTGCGCGCCGAGTACCGTACGCCTGAGGCAATGGCAAACCTCAAGAGGCAGCTGGAGCAGGACAGCCGGGTCAAGGAAGTCATGATCAACCTGCGCACCGGCAGCGTAACGGTGACGTATGGCGCCGACCACCACGGACACAGTCTGCTGTGGGCTGCCATTCACGAAGCCGAGCTGATCGGCGAGGTCGCGTTCGATCTGGAGCCGACCGAGGAGGAGGGCGAGGAAGGGAGCGACGCTGGCGGCACCTACGGCAAGCTGGATCAGCAGATAGCCGACCTCATGTATAAGGTCGATTCGGCGATCTACCGGCGCACGAACGGTCGCATTCACGTGCGTGGACGGGTTCTCCCATTGGCCGTTGCCGGGCTGGGGGTTGCCCAGATGGCGATCTACGGTATCTCGCTGGAAATGCTGCCCGGCCCGCTCTTGATTTGGCTGGCACACGACATCCACGTCCGGTTTAGCCGTGAACCACCCATGCTGGTGGAAGCCAAGCCGGCCGCGCCAGCTGAAGCGATGCCTACGGCGGGTGCGCCCCCATCTGGACCGGCCAGCGGTCTGGCCGCGGCCTCAGCCTGAACCGAAGGTGACGCCAATGGACATGCCGGAGACTTTGCACGCGTTGGATACGTCGCACGCGCACGAGAAATCAAACCGGCGGGCGATCTACGCCTCGCTGGCGGGCAACGTCGGCATTGCGCTGTCAAAGTTCGTGGCCGCTTTGCTGACGCGCAGCTCTGCCATGCTGTCCGAGAGCATCCACTCGCTGGTCGACACCTCCAACCAGGTGCTGCTCTTGTTGGGTCTGCGTGAGTCGAAAGCACCGGCCGACGAGCGGTTCCCGTACGGCCAGGGTAAGGCCGTCTACTTCTGGGCCTTGATTGCCATCGTGGTCTTTACGTTGGGCGGTTTCTACTCCTTCTACCAGGGGGTGGAACACGTGGCCAACCCGCACCCTGTCGAGAATCCAGGTGTGAACTATGCGATCCTGGGCATTGCCTTCGTGCTGGAGGCCATGGCGTGGCGCGTGGGGGTGAAGGAGTTTCAACAGACCAAGGGCAATGCCAGTTACCTCGATGCTGTGCGTAATGCCAAGGATCCGTCGATCGCCATTCTCATCTTCGAGAACTCGGCCGACATGATCGGCATCATCGTGGCATTTTTGGGTATCCTGCTCAGCCAGGTGACAGGGATTCTCGTCTTTGATGGCATTGCATCGATGATCATCGGTGTGATCCTGATGGCGGCTGCGCTGTGGCTGGCGCACGAGACCAAGAGCTTGCTGATCGGAGAGGGGGCCGACCAGCAGATCGTGCAGGGTATCCGCAATCTCGTCACGGCGCAGTCACAGATCAGGCACATCGAAGAAATCACCACGCTGCAACTTGGGCCCGATTACGTCCTGGTCAATATGCGGGTGCGCCTGGAAGACACCGCCTTGGCCCGCGACGTCGAGCAGGTCACCGACTTTTTGGAACACCAGATTCGCATCTATTTCCCCCTGGTCAAAAACGTCTATGTCAAAGCAGTCGTTTCACCCAGGATTGCCGAACAAACCGTTGCCCAAGTGCCGGTGCAGGGCTGATGCTCGGTGTCATGCACGATGTTTGCGGTGCAACAATCGGCGCCGAAAACCTGGCAATTTCACCCAGCATGCTCCCTGCACCAGCCCTGGCGACCAACCGGGGTGATAACCATTCAGTGAGAATTGGAGGCTAACCATGACAGCAGTTGATACCACTGTAACCATCGAGGCGCCGGCGACGAGCGTTGCCACCCTCGACCCGACCGCCGTAACCAAACCACTGGTCGATGCCACTCACACGATGTACGAAAAGGTCGCCGGCGGTTTCGAGTGGTACTTCGAACATTGGGTTGATATCGTGGAGGAAATCAGGGCCGAACAAGCGGCACGCGTGCCTAACCTGGCGGTCGATGATATCCTGACCGCGTTAGGTGACGCCAGGGTTGCATCCGACATCCCCGGCCGCGTGCGTCTGCGGCTGCCGGAGCTCAAACACCAGACATCGCTGGCCGAGCAGTGCGCCGAGACTCTCAAGGGCATCCCGGGTATCGACGAAGTGCACGTCAGCCCGGTGACCGGCAGTGTCCTGGCGTACTACGACACAGATATACTGGCTTCGTTGCCGGCCCTGCTGGCGGCGGTCAAACCTGCCCGCTGATGGCTCGCCCCGCGCGCGACGCGCTGGTGGCAGTCGTCCTACGCACCCAGGCTGGGGTTGACCGTGCAACGCAGACCGCCGCCGAGGTCAAGGTGGCGTTGCAGCAGATCCGCAGTGCGGTCGATCCGCGGGAGGTCGCCGGTGGGTTTGTTGGTCTGGCCACCGGTGAAGCCATCGGCGGTGCCGTGGGTGGCATGGCCGGCGCCGTGATGGCCGGCCCGGCCGGTGCGGTGGTGGGTGCCGAGGTAGGAGCCTTTACGGCTGGGATGCTGGGTCTCAAGCTGGGGATGGATGCCGTGCAGGATTTGCGCGCGGTGAGCGAACGCGCAGGCGATGCCGGGAAAACCGCCCAGACCACCACACCGCCGCAGGGCACGGTCGCAGAACCGGCTGCTGCCGTCACGCCCAGGTTCTTCCGGCGTAAGATGA